>JAGQRL010000022.1:9034-25446 GCA_020425485.1 Rhodospirillaceae bacterium | reverse complement strand
TCGCGGGTGACGCCGGGGGTGTCGTGGACGATGGCCAGCCGCTTGCCGACGAGCCGGTTGAACTGCGTCGACTTGCCGACATTGGGCCGGCCGACAATGGCGATGGTGGGACGCATGGGAGGCCCGGGCCTGCTACCTGTAAGCGGTCAGCGTGCCGCCGTCGTCGAGCACGAGGAGGAAGCCGTCGGCGGCGATCGGCGGCACCGTCGCCCCATCGTTCAGGTCCCAGTAGCCGATGATGTTGCCGGTCAGCGGGTCGATGCGTGCCCCTTCGCCGGCCGAGCCCACCACCACCAGTTCACCGCCCGCCAGCACCGGCCCGGCCCAGATGATCTGGTCCTCGCGATCTTCGGGGTATTCCCACTGGGGCAGGGAGGCGACCCAGCGGATTTCCCCGGTGTCGCGCGTCAGCGCCACCACCTCGGCATTGATGGTCAGCACGAATACGAAATCGCCGGCCGCCCAGGGCGACTGGATGCTGGCGATCTGCTGTTCCCAACGCCGGGCGCCGCTGCGCAGGTCCAGCGCCACCATGCGGCCGCTGTGGCTGACGGCGAACACCAGGTCGCGGTCCAGCACCGGCATGCCGCGGATATCGGAAATCGTGGACAGGGCATTCACCCGCAGGGCCGAGGTGAGGGTTTCCGACCACACCGGCCGGCCGGACTCAGCGCGCAGCGCCACCACCTGGCCGGACGAATAGGGCACCACCACCACATCGGCACCGATGGCGGGCGCCGCCCCGCCGATCACGCCGGCGGTTTCCAGGATGCCCGCATGGGTCCAGATCACCGCGCCGGTTTCCGCGTCGTAGGCTTCCGTCTGGTTGTCGATGGTCACCACGATGACGCGGCCGTCTCGCACCGAGGGCGGGGCGCGCACCGGCCCGTTGGTTTCCTCGCGCCAGATCAGCCCGCCATTGCTGGGGTCGATGGCCATCACCTCACCGAAGCCGGTGGTGACGTAGAGCCGCCCTTCGTCGTAGGCGACGCCGCCGCCCAGCGGCACGCTGTCCTCATACGGGCTGGCGACGCGCACCTGCCACAGCTCCTCGCCGGTGGAGGCCGACAGCGCCGTCACATTGCCGTCGGCATCGCTGGCGAACACCCGGCCATTCGCCACCACCGGCGGGCTGAGCAGGAACTGGTCGCCGCCGGTGCCTTCGCCGATGCTGGAGCGCCACGCCTCGGCATAGCCGCCGGTCCACGCCACATGCTGCGGCGCGTGGTTGGGCAGCAGCCCGGCCTGCGGCCAATCGGGATAGTCCACGGGGTCGGGCAGCACCACGTCCAGATCGGCCAGCAACGGGTCCGGCTCCAGCTCGGTGGCCAGTTCCAGCACCGACACCCGTTCGCCGGGGAGGCGCACTTCCGGCTCGGCAAACCATTCGCCAATGCCGCAGCCGGACAGCACCACGGCGGCCAGGATGCCGGCGGCGGCGGCGCGCATGCTGGGGAGCGATGGCCGGCTCATTGTGCCAGCGTCCGCTGCAGCTGGTCTGCCCGCGTGCGCAGCGCCGGCGGGGCCGCCGGGTTGTCGGCGAGGCTGGCATAGATGCTGGCCGCGGTGGCGGTGTCGCCCGCCCGCAAGGCCAGCAGTGCGCGGACTTCGCTGACCTGCGGCGCCCAAACCTGGTCGTCGGCCAGGGGCGCCAGCATGGCCTCCACCTCGTCCGGCTCGCGGCTGTCCACGGCGGCGAGGGCCGCCTGGATGCGCGACAGCGGGCCCAGCGCGCCGGGGGCACCGTCGCTCGCCAGCTCGATCGCCGTGGCCTGGGCGGCATCGCCGTCGTCGCCGGTGGAATAGAGGCCGGAAGCGAGCGTGCGGGCCACCGCGGCACGGCCTTCCGCCGCATCGTCGGAAAACGCCATCAGGGCATCGGCGGCGTCCACCGGTGCCGTTTCGGCCGCGCTCAGGGCCGTCAGGATGGCGCCGGTTTCCGACCGCGCGGAACTGATCTGCCATTCCTTATAGATCGTGTAGGCCGCGGTACCGCCCACGACCACGATGGCCACCAGGCCGAACAACCAGCCGTAGCGCTTCCACAGCGCCTTGGCTTTGTCCTGGCGGACAGCTTCATCGACTTCGGTAAAGATATCGGCCATGGCTCGGTCCTGGGGGTGGTCCTTGGCGGCGGTCTCAGGGCAGCGCGGCCCCGCTGGCCGCGCCGGTCGGCTTGGGCACGGGGGCTAGGCGGCGGTCTTCCATTTGATCGAGCAGCCGCGGCTCGGCATCTGCTCAACGGGTCCGGTTCCCGTGGCGGCCACCAGGCGCATCGCTTCCACCAGATCGCGGCGGGCTTGCGGCGCCGGCGTGGAGCCCGACGCATCGAGCCGGCCGCGGTAGCGCAGCCGCCGCTCGGCATCGAAGCCGAACAGGTCCGGCGTGCACAGCGCACCATAGGCGCGCGCCACATCCTGCGTCTCGTCGATCACATAGGGGAAGGGGAAGCCGTGGACGGTGGCGAAGGTCCCCATGTTCTCAAAGCTGTCCTGGGGGTAGCGCACGGTGTCGTTGGGCATGATGGCCACGGTGCCGACGCCGATTTCCGCCAGCGCGTTGGCATCATCGGTCAGCCGGTCGGCCACCGCCCGCACATAGGGGCAGTGGTTGCAGATGAACATGACCACCAGACCGGCCGGCCCGGCCACGTCGTCCAGCCCGATCTCGCGGCCGTCGGTGGCGACCAGCCGGAACTCCGGTGCCGCGTCGCCCAGTTGCAGCCCTGTCACCTCACGTCCCCCTGCCGAAGCGGGCCCGGTCGTCTTCGGCCCGCCGTGGTTTGCGCCATTGGGTATCTGCGCCGTTAGGTAAAGGATCGCGGCACTTATGACAATCTCGGGGCGGCGATCGCCACGCGGCCGGCGCCATGAAATCAACGAAGGGGCACTGGACGGTCGCAGCACTTTGGGCAAAAGTTGGGGGATGGCGTGCCCAGCGGCACGCCCATTGCCTCGCTCGCTGTTTCGCCCGCCCTTGTGCCCGCCGTTCTGTCCACTGCGCCGACCCGCCCCATGCACCCGTTGATCAGACTGGCCGACCATCAGCGGAAAAAGGTGCGCGTCTACTTTACCCGGCATGAGCTGTCCCAGCTTCTGGGGGTGTACAGCAGCCGGGTCGCCCGCGGCGAGTGGCGGGACTACGCCATCGATCATGCCGCCGGCGTGGCCATGTTCAGCGTGTTCCGCCACACCCACGACCGGCCGGTCTATGCCGTGGTGAAGACGTCGGCCCCCTCCGGCCATTCCTTCACGGTGCTGGACGGCGCCCACCGCCTGAAGCGCGGCGACACCCTGGCCGATGTGCTGGACGTGCTGCGCCCGCGCCTGCGCGTGGTGGGCGACTGACAGAGGGCGACTGACAGCATTTGCCGCGGCGACGCGGCACGCGCGAAGCCGGCCCGTCTCTCCCCATTCACTGAACCCGACCGCTAAACCGCGCAGCCGCGGAATATCCTTTCGATAGGGAGTGCTAGGCGCGGGATGCGCTTGGTTCGCGCCCCGATTTGGTTTAGGACTTGCGCCTGTTCTGACCGGTCCTGCAGCGGGCAGCGGCGCCGACACGGCGCCCCCCGCGCCCCGGTCGTTCGGAGCACCCATGGACCCTGCAAGTCTGTTCGCGGAACTCGACCCGATCACCGGCGGTGTCCTGGCCTTGTGCCTGGTGGCGGTGACCGGGCTGCTGATCGGCCGCCTGCGGCTGGGCACGGTGTCGCTGGGCATCGGCGGCGTGCTGTTCGCCGGCATCTTCTGGGGCCATCTGGGTGTGCAGGTGGAACCGGAAGTCGGCCACTTCCTTCGGGAATTCGGCCTCATCCTCTTCGTCTACACCATCGGCATCCAGGTCGGCCCCGGCTTCTTTTCCGCCCTGCGCCGCTCCGGGCTGGCGCTCAATGGCATGGCGGCGGCACTGGTGGTGCTGTCCACCGTGGTCGCCGCGGGGATCTACCTGCTGTTCGACGTGCCGCTGCCGGCCGTGCTCGGCCTCATGTCCGGCGCCACCACCAACACGCCGTCGCTGGGTGCCGGCACGCAGATGCTGGCAACGGTGGGGGCCGACACGCACACCCTCGCCGTGCCGGGCCTCGGCTACGCCGTCGCCTACCCCTTCGGCATCGTCGGCATCCTCTTGACCATGCTGCTGGTGCGCTGGGTGCTGCGCATCCAGGTCGACCGCGAGCAGGAGGCGTTCGAGACCGAGCAGTCCACCCGCCGCCAGACGCTGGAGCGGCTGAGCGTGGAGGTGACCAACCCCAATCTCGACGGGGTGCCGCTGGGCGAACTGCCGGGGCTGGAGGCGCTGGGCATCGTCGTCAGCCGGGTGATGCACGACGGCACGGTGCAGGTGGGCCGGCCGGAGATGCCGATCCGGCTTGGCGACACCCTCAACCTGGTGGGCCGGGCCGACCACCTGCGCGACATGGTGCGCATCCTCGGCCGCAAGGCGGACACGGATGTCGCCGCCGTTCCGTCGGAGGTGCAATGGCGCCGCCTGGTCGTCACCAATTCCGCCGTGCTCGGCCGCACCATCGGCGACCTCGACCTGCTGCACCACCACGACACCGTGATCAGCCGCATCACCCGGACCGGCGTGGAGCTGACGCCGACGGCCCGCCTGCACCTGCAATTCGGCGACATCTGCACGGTGATCGGCCAGCCCGCCAGCCTGGATGCAGTGGCCGCTCTTCTGGGCAACCGCGACAAAGCCCTGCAGGAAGCGCAGATCCTGCCGATCTTCCTGGGCATCGCGCTCGGCGTGCTGCTCGGCTCGATCCCGCTGGCGGTGCCCGGCATGCCGGCACCGCTGAAGCTGGGGCTGGCCGGCGGCCCGCTGCTGGCGGCCATCCTGCTGGCCCGCCTCGGCCATCTCGGTCCCTTCGTCTGGTTCATGCCGCCCACCGCCAACCACGTGCTGCGGGAGATCGGCATCGTCCTGTTCCTCGGCATCGTCGGGCTGAAGGCGGGGGACAGCTTCATCGCCATCCTCACCGAAGGCGACGGGCTGTACTGGATGCTGGAGGGGGCCGTCATCACGCTGGTGCCGCTGCTGCTGGTGGGGTTCACCGCCCGGCTGGTGCTGAAGATGAACTATCTGAGCCTGTGCGGGCTGCTGGCCGGCGGCATGACCGATCCGCCCGCGCTGGCCTTCGCCAGTGCCATCCGCCCGTCGGAGGCGGCAGCCCTGGCCTACGCCACGGTCTACCCGCTGGTGATGGTGCTGCGCATCCTGGCGCCGCAGATCCTGGTGCTGATCTTCTGGATCTGAGCCGGTCGCCCTTGGCGCCATCGGCACGGGCCCGGCCCTGTCCCGGGGGACAGGATGCCGCTTGGCGGGTGGGCAATGTTCGCGATATGTTCTTGTTCCGGCCGCGACGGCGCGGCGTGTGACAGGAACCGACAGCATGGCCCGCATGAAGCGCCAGCAGCTCCACGACCAGGAGGTGCTGCAGCCGAAGATCCGCCTGGGCGACCTGGCGGCGGAGGGAATCAACGTGTTCTGCTGGTGCAATCGCTGCGGCCACAACGCGGTGGTCGATACCGCCATGCTGGCAGCCCGGCTCGGCCCGTCGATGCCGGTGCCGGAGGTGGGGGCGGCGATGCGCTGCACCGGCTGCGGCAGCCAGGACGTGGCGACCCGGCCGGACTGGCCGTCGCTCGGCCAGGTCACCCGCCACGGGGGCGAAGAGGCGGCGGCAGAGACAGCAGCAGAGACAGCGGACGACGGCGGGGCCGCGAGCGGGGGCTCGGGGGAGGCGGCGGGACAGGCGAATCGATCAGCCGGTGCCGGCGTGGCATGATTGGGCACGCTGACTTGGGGACCTTCCGATGACCGACGACGATCCGTTCGATCTGGCGCGCTTCGTCGACGCCCAGGCGCCGGTGTTCGAAGCGGCGCTGGCGGAACTGCAGGCGGGGCGGAAGCGCAGCCACTGGATGTGGTTCGTGTTTCCCCAGATGCGCGGGCTCGGCCTGTCCTCCATGGCCCACCACTACGGCATCTCCGGGCCGGCCGAAGCGCGCGCCTATCTGGCCCACCCGGTGCTGGGGCCGCGGCTGGAGGCTGCCACCCGGGCCGTACTCGGCCACCCGGACACGACGGTGCACGCCATCTTCGGCTCGCCCGACGATCTGAAGTTCCGCTCCTCGATGACCCTGTTCGCCTACGCCGATGCAGGCGGCGGCGGCCCCTACCGGCAGGCGCTGGACACCTTCTGCGGCGGGGAGGAAGACGCCGCGACCCTGGCGCTGCTGGGCGTGGAGTAGAGCGCCCCGCTCAATCAAGGTCGTCGGCGGCGTGGTCCTTGTCGCACAGATGGGCGCCGCGCAGCGCTTCGCGCAGGTCGACGAGCTGCTTGTTGAGCTTGCGCAGCGCCTTGGGTGAGCGGCCGCAGGCGCGCGAAACGTTGCCCGGCACCTCGCACGCCCGGTGCTGCAAGGCACGGCCCTGTTGGGTGAGCTGCACGCGCACCTGGCGTTCATCCGCCGGGTCGCGGCGGCGCACCACATGGCCCATCGCTTCCAGCCGCTTCAGCAGCGGTGTCAGCGTGCTGGATTCCAAGAACAGCTTGCCGCCCAGGCTGCCGACCGTCTGGTCATCTTCCGCCCACAGGGCCAGCAGGGTGAGGTATTGCGGGTAGGTGAGGCCCAGGGCATCCAGCAGCGGCTTGTACACGCGGTTGAACGCGTGGTTGGCCGAATACACGGCAAAGCACAGCGACTCATCCAGGCCCGGCCGCTCGGCCTGGGCGTCGTCGGGTGCGGGCAGGGGCTCCTTCGAAATCATGCGTGGTGTCATGTGCCTGAGATATGTCGCGCACGATTAAATCGCAAGCTTGACGATGCCGCAGCACAGCCCATTTGATCGTGCACGATCAAGTTGCCAGCCCAACCCCCAGCCCACCCCATCGCCGGGCCGCGGCACCCGCCGGCCGCCCGGCCAAACCCATCCAGGAGAGGATCAAGCCCATGCCCGTCAACGTCGTCTACTCCACCCAGGCGCGCGCCACCGGCGGCCGCGATGGCCAGTCCGGCACCCTCGACGGTGCCGTCAATGTCACCCTCGCGGTGCCCAAGGAGATGGGCGGCAACGGCAAGGGCGTGAACCCCGAGCAGCTTTTTGCCACCGGCTACGCCGCCTGCTTCCTCGGCGCCATGAAGTTCGTGGCCTCCCAGGGCGGCCCCAAGGTGCCGGCGGAAACCACCGTCACCTCCACCGTCGGCATCGGCCCGCGCTCGGAAGGCGGGTTCGGGCTGGAAATCGCGCTGGAGATCGACCTGCCCGGCGTCGACCGGGCGGAAGCCCAGGCGCTGATCGAACAGGCCCATCAGGTCTGCCCCTATTCCAACGCCACCCGCAACAACATCGACGTGAAGCTGTCGCTCGCCTGAGCGGCCGGCCCGCCACGCCCCCCACCTTGTCGCCGGTCGGGGCGGTCCGCCCGCCCCGCCAAAGTCCCGCAATCAGGAGACCGATCCGATGGACGGCACCCCCCTGTTCACCCCCTTCACGCTCGGCCGGCTGGAGCTGCCCAACCGGGTGGTGATGGCCCCGCTCACCCGCAACCGCGCGCTGCCCGGCTTCGTGCCCGGCCCGCTGACGGTCGAGTACTACGTCCAGCGCGCCACCGCCGGGCTGATCATCGCCGAAGGAACCCAGGTCAGCCAGCAGGGCCAGGGCTACCAGGACACGCCGGGCATCTACACCGATGAGCAGGTGGCCGCCTGGCGCAAGGTGACCGATGCCGTGCACGCCGCCGGCGGCCGCATCGCGCTGCAGCTCTGGCATGTCGGGCGGGTGTCCAACACCGCGTTGCAGCCGGGCGGGGCCGCCCCCGTCGGACCGTCGGCCATCCGTGCGGCCACCAAGACCTACGTGAACAACGGCTTCGTGGAGGTTTCCGAACCGCGGGCGCTGGAGCTTGCGGAGATCCCCGGCATCGTCGACCAGTTCCGCCGCGGTGCTGCCAACGCCATGGCCGCCGGGTTCGACGCGGTGGAGATCCACGGGGCCAACGGCTACCTGCTCGACCAGTTCGCCAAGGACGGCGCCAACCAGCGCACCGATGCCTATGGCGGCTCCATCGAAAACCGCGGGCGGCTGATGCTGGAAGTGGCGGCGGCGGTGGCCGCGGAAGCCGGTGCCGACCGCACCGGCATCCGCATCTCCCCCGTCACCCCCGCCAACGGCGTGTCGGACAGCAACCCGACGCCGCTGTTCCAGCACATCGTCGACGGGCTGGATGCGCTGGGCATCGCCTTCATCCATGTGATCGAGGGGGCGACCGGCGGGCCGCGCGACATAGCACCGTTCGACTATGCCGATCTGCGCAAGCGCTTCGGCAACGCCTACATCGCCAACAACGGCTACACGCGGGACATGGCGGCGGAAACGCTGGCGGCGGGCAATGCCGACCTGATCGCCTTCGGCCGCGCGTTCATCTCCAACCCCGACCTGGTGGAGCGGCTGCGCCTTGGCGCCCCGCTGACCGAACTGGTCCGCGAGACCCTCTATGGCGGCGGTGCCAGCGGCTATGTCGACTATCCAACCCTGGACGGCGTGAAGGCGGCTTAGACTGCGAAGGATCGGCGGAGCATGGCGTGCCGTGCTCCGCCGCCTTCCTTCCTTTTCCGGTGCCGCTTCCTGCGGCGCACAAGGACCCGGCTTCGTGACTGACCTGTACGACTGGCCCTGCCAGGGCACCCGCCCCAAGGCGCCGAAGATCGATGGCGCCACCAGCGCCCACCGCGCCCTCGGCCGCCGTCTGGCGGCGATCCACGCCATGTATCTGCTGGAGATCGGCCGCCTGCGCCGCGCCATGGAGCGCACCATTGCCGGTGACGAGCACACCGGCCATCTGCGCGACGCCGTTTCGTCCATGCAGATGATGAGCAACGTGCGCCAGTACGGCGTGCTGTGCGGCCGCCAATGCGCGGCCCTGACCATCCACCACACCATCGAGGACGAGGCCATCTTCCCGCTGCTCCACGGCCGCGAGGCGGGGCTGACCGCGGTGGTGGAGCGCCTGATGGCCGAGCATCTGGTGATCCACGACCTGCTGGAAGCCCTGGAAGCCGCCGCCGTCGACACGGTGAAGGCGCCCGGCCCCGACAGCTTCGCCCGCCTGCGCACCGCCTTCGAGACGCTGGAGCGGGCCATCCAGTCCCATTTCGGCTACGAGCAGGAAGAGCTGGAAGAGGCCATCGGCTACTTCGACGTGCCGCTGTAGCCGGGCCGCTGAAGCCGAGCCGCTGTAGCCGAGCCGGGGCCTGGGAAAGCCGGGGCGTCAGGAGGCGCGCCGGTCCAGCATGTCCAGCACCTCCCGGGCCGTGCCGGTTTCCCCCAGCCGCGGGAAGATCCGGGCGATGGAGTTGTCGTGCGCTTCGGGGCTGACATCGGTCATCGTGTCGACGGCCAGGGTGACGTTGAACCCCAGCTCGAAGGCGCGCCGCGCGGTCGATTCCACGCCGATGCTGGTGGCGATGCCGCAGATCACGACCTGGGTCACGCCCAGCCCCTTCAGCGTTTCCGCCAGCCCCGTTTCGGCCAGCGCGTTCCAGCTGTGCTTGGTGACGATGAGGTCCGTCGGCTGCTGATCCATCTCCGGCACCAGCACCGTCCAGCCTTCGCCGAAGCTGGGGCGCGGCCGTTCGGTGCGGCCCGGCGGTGCGGCATCCACGTTCACCAGCACGACCGGCAGGCTGTGGCGGCGGAAGCCGGCCGCCAGCTCAGTGGCGCGGGCCACGACCTCCGCGGCGGGATGGGCCGTCGGCAGGGCGACGATGCCGGCCTGAAGATCGATGACGATGAGTGCGGTGTTGGCATCGAGCGTGGTGATCGGCATGGCGCTGTCCTTTGCTTGGGGCAACTGCGGTTGGGGCCACGGGGCCGGGGCGTCAGCCGGTTCCTGCGCGAAGCCCGGCCAGGAGGATGTCGATCAGGCGCAGCGCCCGTTCCCGCCAGCCGGGGCTGTCCGGGTTGTAGGCAAGGCCGGCCAGCGCCTGCACAAGATCGGCGGTTTCCACGTCGGCGCGCACCTCACCGGCCGCAATGGCGCGCTCCAGCAACAGGTCCATGGCGCCGCGGATGTGCTGGGAGGACGCCGCGTAGAGCGCCGATGCCCCGCCTTCCATGGTGCCGAGGGCCGGGGCGATCACCTTCTTGGTCGCCAGATAGTCGACCGACAGGCGCAGCCATTGGCGCAGCGCGTCCGCCGGTGCCATTTCGCCCAGCAGGCGTTCCGCCGCCGCGCCGAGCTGCTCCACCTCGCGGCGGTAGACGGCGGCCAGGATGTCGTTGCGGGTGGGGAAGTGGCGATAGAGCGTGCCGATCCCCACCTCCGCCCGCCGGGCGATCTCCTCCAGGCTCGCTTCCGGCCCGGCCTCGGTGAAGGCCGCCTTCGCCGCTTCCAACAGGCGTTCCCGATTGCGCAGAGCGTCAGCGCGCAGCCGCCGTCCGCCACCGCCGGTTCCCATTGGCGCTTTCCCCTTGATAAACGGAGGGCCCCTCCGTATATAACCGGAGCACCCCTCCGTTTATAGCGCAACCGGCCGTTCTGGCAAGGGCGGGGGAGGGGCATACCCGACAGTTTCAGCACAGAAAGAGGGGCCACCATGGCCGCAGATTTCGGCTTTGCGTCCACCACCGACGACGTACTCGACGGCATTGATCTCACCGGCAAGCGGGCCCTGGTGACCGGCGTTTCCGCCGGCCTGGGCGTGGAAACCGCCCGCGCCTTGGCAGCGCATGGGGCCGCCGTGGTCGGCACGGCGCGCGATCTGGCCAAGGCGCGCGGCGCCATCGACCGCGCCCAGGGCGACGCCGGCACCACCGGCGCCATCGCCCTGGAGGAGATGGATCTGGCCTCGCTGGCCAGCGTGCGCGCCTGTGCCGACCGGTTGGTGGCGGCGGGCAACAGCTTCGACCTGGTGATCGCCAATGCCGGCGTGATGGCCTGCCCCAAGGGGGAGACCGCCGACGGCTTTGAAACCCAGTTCGGCACCAACCACCTGGGGCACTTCGTCTTCGTCAACCGCATCGCCGGGCTGATGGCCCCCGGTGCCCGCCTGGTCGTGCTGTCGTCGGCCGGCCACCGCTTTGCCGATGTGGACCTGGACGATCCGAACTTCGCGCACACGCCCTATGCGGAGTTCGTTGCCTATGGCCGTTCGAAGACCGCCAATGCCCTGTTCGCGGTGGAGTTCGACCGGCGCCACCGGGACCGCGGCATCCGTGCCGCTTCGGTGCATCCCGGCGGCATCGACACCGAGCTTTCCCGCCACATGACCCCGGAAAGCCGCAATGCCCTGATCGCGCGGATCAATGCCGAGCGGCCCGAGGGTGCTGCACCGTTCCGGTACAAGACGGTGCCGCAGGGGGCTGCCACCTCGCTGTGGGCCGGCGTGCGGGCGGCGGCCGACGCGGTGGGCGGCCGCTACTGCGAGGATTGCCACGTCGCCCGGCTCAACAACGAAGACGTCGGGCTGTCGCTGAGCGGCGGTGTGCGCAGCTACGCCCAGGACCCCGCCCACGCCAGGGAGCTGTGGGCCAAGAGCGAGGAGATGGTGGGCGAGCGCTTCTGACGCTTCGCCAGCAGCCGCCTTACGAGACCGGGAAATGCCGGGGCCAGATGGCTCCGGCATTTTCGGTTCGGCGCCCTGGCCAAGGGTCCAGACTCACATGCCCCCAAGGGCGAAATCGCCTCTGCCGCCACGCCGCCAGAACATGGGCGACATGCAACCCCACACCGGCGCGATGCCGGCCGCCTTCCCTCTGCCATAATCGGGTCCTTGGTCAACATTCTGCCGTCTGGCACTGGTGCACTTGCGGGTGTGGCGGTGTGCCGCCGCCATGATGCTTCGACCCTGGGGACAACGACCGGACCCTCATGTCTCTTGGCTTGTATGACTACGATCGCCGGCGTCGGCGGCGCGTTTGGGGCCGCCTGATCCGGTTCGGGTTCTTCCTGCTGCTGCTCGGCGGCATCGCCGTGTTCGCCTATCAGGCCGGCATCGAGCGCCGGATCGCCCGCGAAGCGGAGCTGCAGGAGAACATCGACGAGTTGAACGGCGCGCTGGCCGAAGTGCAGCACTATGCGGCCGGGCTGGAAGGCGAGCTGCAGGAAGCGCGCGATCAATACGACGCGCTGAACCAGCGCTACGAGGCAGAGGTGCCCACCGGCGTGCTGCGCGGGCTGGTGGAGCAGGTGGCCGGGCGCCTGGACGACGGCACCGACCCGGGCCGGCTGTCCTTCTACATCGACTCCGCCGGGCCGCCGCACGACTGCTCGGAGCCGGCAACACGGTCGTTCTTCATGGCCACGCCGCTGTGGAACGGCCCCAACACCTCGGCCGCCTTTGCCGATGGCCGCATCATCGTCACCGGGCTGGGGGAAAACGCGCTGGATGCCGGCGGCCAGGCCCAGCCGGAATTCGATCCCACCCAGGACGTGACCCTGACCTTCACCACCATCGACGGCGAGGAAACCTCGGTTGCCGGCCGGCTGCCGCTGCAGCACGCGCTGGTGATGGGTGACCGGGAGTACCGGTTTTCCGTGACCGAGGGGCTGACCAGCATGGTGGACGTGACCGCCGATAGCTGCCCCTTCCCGTAAGGGGGCCGCCAGTCGGCGCAGCCTACAGCGTATTTCGTTCAGTCTGCACCGGCCCTCTCCCCCACCCGGCCACCCAGTATTTTACAATGGCTTGGGCGGTCGGGTGGGGGAGAGGGCCGGTGCCGATTCAGCCAAAGGCGAAAAGGCTCTACTCGTGGTCGGGGTGCTGGCGGCTGGCGTAGGTTTCCAGCGCTTCGGGCGGCGTGGAGTCCTCGGTGGTGGAGCGGGGCAGGGTGCCCAGGCGGTCGAGCCAGGCGAGCCGGCTTTCCCAGCCGAACTCCTCCTCCGGTGCCACGGCGTTGGGCTCGTCCAGGCTCGGCAGGGTGATGTCGATGCGGTCGGACCCGATGTAGCGGAAATGCAGCGGCGTACCGCAGGCGGGGCAGAACCCGCGCTCCACCGCTTCCGACGAGCGGAACCAGGCCGGCTGTTCGCGCGTCCAGGCAAAGTCCTTCAGCTCGATCTCCGCCAGCGCCAGGAACGGCCCGCCCGCCGCCTTCTGGCACATGCGGCAGTGGCACACATGCGGCTTGATCGGCGCTGTGGTGATGCGGTAGCGCACCCGCCCGCATTGGCACCCGCCGGTGAGGGGATCTTTGTGATAGTCGCGCATGGGGGCTCGTCCGTTGGTAGGGCGTTGTCCGATCGACCGATCGATCTCTGCATCTAGTAGCTCGGCGAAGCGCGTTGCTGGAAGATCGGCGGCCTCGTTCTTCGGTTCGCGGACCTTGTGTGCGGCGAGGCAGTATGTATTGACAATGTAGATACATGACCCCAAGTTTGTCGCATGCCCAAGACACGCTCGCCCTCTGCGCAAAGCCCCAGTGTCGCGACCGCCGCAGTCGCGGGAAGCGTGGCGGACACCAAGGGCAGTATCAACTTGCGCATCGAAGCCGGTACACGCCAGCTCATCGACGAAGCAGCCGCAGCACTTGGCAAGACGCGCACGGAATTCATGGTGGACAGCGCCCGGCGGCAGGCGATCGACGTGCTTTTGGACCAGCGGCTGTTCGTGCTGTCGCCCGACCGCCACGAGGCCTTCCTGCATGCGCTGGACACCCCCCCGGCGCCGGGGCCGAAGCTGCGGTCACTGCTGCAGCGGACGCCCGCATGGCAACGGTAGGCGAGGAACCTAAATCCTCCGAAACTCGGCTGTCGGCGCCTGTTCCCCTGACGGCGGACCATGATCTTTCGGCATTCGACTGCGGCGAGCCGGCGCTGAACGACGGGCTGCGGCACCGCGCGTTGAAGAACGAAAGCCGCTTTTCACGGACCTATGTGGTGTGCGCGGGCAAACGGGTGGCCGCCTATGTCTGCATCTCCGCCGGAGCGGTGGAGCGGGCTGCGGCGCCCGGCAAGGTCCGCCGCAATGCACCCGAGACCATTCCCGTTTCCGTTATCGGACGCCTGGCGGTCTGTAGGGAGTTTGCGGGGCAGGGGCTCGGTGCGGATCTGCTGGCGGACGCGCTCCGCCGCATCGCCCTTGCCTCGCAAACCATCGGCATCGCCGCGGTTCTGGTCCACGCCAAGGACGATCCCGCCAAGCGCTTCTACTTGCGCTGCGCGGAGTTCCTGGAATACCCGGCCGACAGCCGGATCCTGTTCATGCCGATTGAGACGGTGGTGAAGGCGTTTGGCTGAGCGTTGGAACCTTCCTGTTTCAACGCCGCTCGCGGTTGCTGCAGGCCGTGGCTTCCTGGAAGAGCTACAGTCCGTCCAGGATCGAGGATTGGCGGCAGGGTGGGCCCGGCGCTGGGCGTGCCGGTGGGGCTGGTGGTGTGAGGCGTCTCAAGGCGGCGCGCCCCGCGGCCGTCGCCAGGGCATCGCACTTTGGTCTATAATAGACCGTAGATCCAAATATGGACTATTACGGACGGAACACCTATCTTGGTCCAATCGGCCCGGATGTTCCAGGGAGTGCCACCATGTCGGTTGCCAGCGTCGTCAGTGTCGAAGCCCTGCCCCAGCGCGAGTCCAGCCAGATCAAGCGCTGCTGGGGGGACGTTGCCCGCGAGGTGAGGGAGGAGGGCCGGGTCGCCATCACCACCCACAAGCGGGTGGAGATGGTGATCCTGTCGGCCGGCGAATACAGCGATCTGATGCAGAAGGTCGCCGAGGTGGAGACCCGCCAGCAAATCGCCCTGGAGCAACTCAACGCCCGCTTCGACGAGCGGCTGGCCAAGCTCCAGGCGCCGGGCGCGGCGGACAAGGTGGACGACCTGTTCGCCGCCAGGGGGCGCGCCAAAGCGAAGCCGAAGGCCGGCAGTTTCTAGGTTTGGCATGATCTCATGACGCGGCGCCCGTTCATCCTGGTGCTGGCGGGCGTGAATGGGGCCGGCAAAAGCTCCGTGGGCGGGGCGCTGCTCACTGAGCGCGATCTCGTCTGGTACAACCCCGACGCCCAGGCCCGCGAAGCGCAGGCGAACGCGGGCCTGTCGCTGGAGGACGCCAACGCCTACGCCTGGAACCTCGGCGCCGACAAACTGCGGGCGGCGATGGCGGGCGGTACGAACTTCGCCTTTGAAACCACGCTGGGGGCGGACACGATCCCCCGACTGCTGATCGAGGCGTCGAAAACCCACGACGTGATGATGTGGTTCTGCGGCCTGGCCTCGCCGGAGCTGCATATCGAGCGCGTCGCCCTGCGCGTCAGCCAGGGGGGGCACCCGATCCCCGAAGAGAAGATCCGCGCCCGCTGGACGAGTTCCGTCGCCAACCTGATCAGGCTGTTGCCGCACCTCGCCGTCCTGCATGTCTACGACAACAGTGCCACCGCCGAACTGGGCGAAGACATTCCCGATCCGGTGCTGGTGCTTGAGATGCGTCGGGGCGACGTCATCGTCCCCGATGCCACCGATCCGGCGGCCCTGGCGGCCGTGCCGGCCTGGGCGCGGGCCATCGTCGAAGCCGCGTTGGAGCTATGACCGCCGTGTGCCGACGCCCGTCACCCTGCGTGGTCGGCGATCACCGATAGGAAGGCCGGGCCGTAGCGGTCGAGCTTCGCCTCACCGACGCCTGGAACGCTGGCCATGTCCGCGCGCGAGGCGGGGCGTGCCGCCGCCAGTTCCATCAGGGTCTTGTCGTGGAAGATCACATAGGGCGGGACGTTCTGCGCGCGCGCGAGTTCCAGCCGCTTCTCTCGCAACATCTGGAACAGGGCCTGATCCGCCTCTGGCACGGCAGAGGGCGCCGCCCCCCGTGCGGCCTTGCCCTGCCGGGCGCGGCGGGGGCGCGGTTCGCGCAGCATCACGGTGGGCTTGGTGCGCAGGAAGTCGCGGCCGGCGGGTGCGATCGACAGGCCACCATGGCCGGCCAGATCGACGGTAACGAAGCGCAGTGCAATCAGTTGGCGCAGGATCGCGCGCCATAGCCGGGCGTCGTGCTCTGTGCCGATGCCGAAGGTAGAGATGCGGTCATGGCCGAACTGGGCGATGCGATCGTTCTGCACGCCCAACAGCACATCGACGATATAGGCTTGCCCGAACCGTTCGCCGGTGCGGTAGATGCAGGACAGGGCCTTCTGTGCTGCGATGGTGCCGTCGAACAGCTTCGGCGGATCGAGGCAGGTGTCGCAATTGCCGCACGGGTCGCAGTGGTCGCCGAAGTATGACAGCAGCGCCTGGCGGCGGCAGCTCGCCGTCTCGGCCAGTCCCAGCAGGGCGTCCAGCTTCTGGCGTTCCGTCCGCTTGCGCGGCTCGGGCGCGTCGGACTCCTCGATGAAGCGGCTGCGCAAGGCGACGTCCTCATGCCCGTAGAGCATCAGCGCTTCGGCCGGCAGGCCGTCGCGCCCGGCGCGGCCGGT
>JAGQRL010000022.1:0-8981 GCA_020425485.1 Rhodospirillaceae bacterium | reverse complement strand
TCGATGCCCATGCCGAAGGCGATGGTGGCGACCATGATCACCGCCTCGCCGTGTTGAAACCGCCGCTGGTTGGCCTCCCGCGCCGGTTTGTCCATGCCGGCGTGGTAGGCAAGCGCGTCGTACCCCTCGCCGCACAGCCAGGCGGCCGTGTCCTCGGTCTTGCGCTTGGACAGGCAGTAGACGATGCCGCTTTCGCCCGGATGGCGCTTCAGGAAGTCCTTCAACTGGGCGCGCGGATTGTCCTTTTCGGCGATGGTGTAGCGGATGTTGGGGCGGTCGAAACCGGCGATGAAGGCGTCGGTTTCCGCGATGGTGAGGTGCGCCAGGATCTCCGCGCGCGTCGGCGCATCGGCCGTTGCCGTCAGGGCCAGGCGCGGCGTCTCGGGGAACTGCCGGACCAGCACGTCGAGCTGGCGGTAGGAGGGGCGGAAATCGTGCCCCCATTGCGAGAGGCAGTGGGCCTCGTCGATGGCGATGAGCGACAGGTGCACGCGGCCAAGCCGCTCCAGCACCGCGCCGCGCAGCAGCGTCTCCGGCGCCACATAGAGGAGGTCGAGCGCGCCGGTCTCGACGTCCGTCCACAGGGCGCGCCGCTCATCCGGCGGAAGGTCGGAGTTGAGGGCCGCCGCCCGCACGCCGGCCTGGCGCAACGCCGCCACCTGATCGGCCATCAGCGCCAGCAGCGGCGACACGACCAGCCCCAGGCCGGGCCGGGCGATCGCCGGGATCTGGTAGCACAGCGACTTGCCGCCCCCCGTCGGCATCAGCACGAAGGCATTGTTGCCGGCGATCACATGCTCAACGATGTGCGCCTGCGGTCCGCGAAACGCTTCGTAGCCATAGACGGTCTTGAGGATGTCGAGGGCGCTGGCGGACATGGGGCTTTGGGGGAAGGGCCGCGGGGAGCCTCTTTGATAGCAGCTTCGCCCCGCCGCCGATCAAGGCCGGGGGTGCGAGCAGCAGTCATCGCCAACCTGATCAGGCTGTTGCCGCTTCTCGCCGTCCTGCATGTCCACGACAACAGGGCTGCGGCCAAGCTGGGCGAGGACAGTTCCGATTCGGTGCTGGTGCTTGAGATGCAGCGGGGCGAGGTCATGGTCCCGGACGGGGCCGATCCGGCGGCCCTGGTAGCCGTGCTGGCCTGGGCGCGCGCCGTCGTAGAGGCAGCGTTGGAGCTACAGGGCGTCTGATCGGCCTCCTGGACACTTCAATGCGGTTTCTTGGACCGCGTGCAATGGACCATCTATTTGAGATGGAATGGTCTACAGACGTCTTGGCAGCACCGGATCTGATCGGCGGACGTGAGCCCCCAAGATGAACTATCGGCACGCCTTTCACGCGGGCAATCACACGGAAGTCTTCAAGCACATGGCCCTGATGCTGGTCATCGAGAGCCTGCTGCAGAAGCCGACGGCCTTCGCCGTGCTCGACACCCATGCGGGCCTTGGCGCCTACGACCTCGCCTCCTCCGAAGCCCTGCGGACCGGCGAAAAGGCCGGCGGCATCGAACGGGCGTTCGCCACGCCGCTCAGCTCCGCCCCCCTGTACTGGGATGTCGTAAATGCCCTGAATGGGACGGAGCTTGCGGTTTATCCCGGATCACCGGAACTGGTGCGGTCCGTGTTGCGCCAGGATGATCGGCTGATCGCCTGCGAGCTGCACCCGGAGGATGGCGCCAGGCTGAAGCAGCGCTACAAAGGCGATCGCCGGGTGTCCGTCCATCAACGCGACGGCTACGAGGCCATCGGCGCGCTGTTGCCGCCCCCACAAAAACGCGGGCTGGTGTTCATCGATCCCCCCTACGAACGGACCGATGAGACGCGCGCGATCGCCAACGCGCTGCGGACAGGCTTCCGCAAATGGCCCAGCGGCATCTATTTCGTCTGGTATCCCATCAAGGACGACCGCTTCGGCCAGGAGATCGCGGCGGCTGCCCTGTCCGCCGGCTTTGCGGAGATCCTGCAAGCCGAGTTCTGCCCCCATCCCCGCGACGGAACCTCGCTGGCCGGCAGCGGCGTCATCCTCTGCAACCCGCCCTGGACCATCGACGAAAAACTTCGCCTGCTCTGCCAGGAGCTTGCGCCGATCCTTGGAGGGGACAAGGGGTCTTGGGGTGTGGAGTGGGTGAGGCGGTAGCGACGGTGGGGTGGTGTGCGAGGGTGGATATCGGCGCAGCCCCTGCTTGATGGACGCTCGAACCTAGCCATCAACCCTGGATCAGCCAAACCGGCACCGCGCCTTCAAAAATCAAACTATACTTGCTCATTCCCAGCGAACGGCCCGACTCTAAACTTTGGGGAGAAGCAGCCTTGACGTCCGTGCCGGCTTGGGCGCGGTCCATCGTAGGAGCCGCGTTCGAGCTATAGGGCGTTTGATCAGACTGCCGGTGTCGGCTGGAGCAAACGACACTCCGGCCAAGCGCTTCTACCTGCGCTGCCCGGCTCACATATGGCTAGGTCAATGCCGCTTTGATCCGATAGCGCATCAGTTCGAATACTCAGCCGTTGTTGGGAGGGTGTTTCTTGCAGCCGAGTTGCAATGACATTTCTATGTGAAATTTTGAGGCAGAAAGTAGCGATCAGTAACCAAGCACCTAGCTTCATCCTTTTCAGGCCAGCAATAAATCCCGAGACTCCATAGAATCCTTTCAACATGCGAGCCAAGACCTCTTATCACATCTAAATCGAGAGCCCCCTCTTTGGAAAAGCAGGCGGAGAGATCGCGGCCAAATAACTCAATCCATCGGTCGAGGCCGCGCGATCTAAGTCGTTCGGGGAGGTTATCTCCCAGGAAAGATTGACCTTCGGTCAGCCCATCTCGATGTCCAAGCCAATCAGCAGCATGATTGAGCACTGCCGTCACGCACTTCAAGGCAGTCTCCATGGCAGCATATATCTCGCCTGAAGTGGGAATCCGGGCCCGTTCGGACGCAATCTCCCTTTCGGCATATTTCAGGCTGTCAATGACCAGATCGGCAAAGGCCTGCCCCTCATCGGGGCTAACGAACGCGGACTCGCGTGCTCTCCAGTAGCAAGCAGGTGCAGCGGCAACCCCTTGGTGGATTTCACGAGTTAGAGAATCGGGCGAAAATGTAACTCCTCTCAATGATCCGTACTGCGCGTATAGAGCCATTTCAGCGAGCATCATGACGAGGACATGAAGACCACTTTGTCGCTCTCCAGCATCAGTCGATAGCCACTTTCCAGCTACGCCTGCAGAAATGACGAGATGCTCCTTGCTAGAGCCGTTGCGGCATACGGTGACAAGCTTAGCAGCGCCAAGACCATATCCAAGCGCGTCACTCGAAATTGGCGGAAGACTTTGATCGCCTCGATCGATAGTCGCCAGGGCAGAGTGGTAGTCGACAGCAATAGTGAACCCATCAAGGTCTTGAAGTGGAAGGAGTGGCGCAAGTGCACCTACGACTCCATTTAACACACTTCCGAGTTCTTTTGCCAAGATATCGTCGCCAAAGTCAGCAAGTCGGACGCTGAATGAGAAATTTTTTTTCTTAAATATCTGAGGTTTAACAATATTTTGAGTCTTACCAGAAGTTGATCGGGCATATTCAGCTTTGCGCACTGCTGATAGAACTGCCTCATTGACTATATTATAGCACGCTGACCCGATGAGTTCATTCAATTTCTCGCTATCAAATTGTCTGGCGCCAATAAAAAAGGAATCACAATTTAATGCCGCCTGGGTATTGAAGCTTTGAAGATCAACCGACGAGTGATCGCGTGCGCGCCCGATGAGCATCCGATTCGGAGAAATTGGCATCAAGACTGTTCGTACATCAGCTGCCTTGAAAAATAGTGGCGGTCTCAACTGACCGTCTTTCTCTGAGGCAAGCGCAACTGTATCTGGAAGAATCAGATCAGTACCTTCCTCAACTGTCCAGTCCAGCTCTGAGAGTGCAGTGACCCAGCCATTGGCCTCTGCCGAAATTGCTACCACCGAGTTGTGAGCGTCACGGACCTTTGCACTGATACTTTTGAACGCTCCAGGGAGAACCGTCGCGAAGGTGCGAACAGCCTGTTCAATGAGTTGATCCCCAAATTCGCGCAACACAAAAGCCATAGGCCTTGCGGAAAATGCGGCGGGAACACCTGAGGGCACCAATTTGGCAGCTTGTTCGCGGACCACCTCTGATACATCTGCTGACAACTTAGGTCCGGTGAATCCGAACATTCTCCCCAATCGCGTGGGGTCCGTGAGTAGCAATTCGATTTCCTTGGAAATGCTAGATAGGCCGGTAGATATCACCTCACGAAGATGCGCAGTCCGCATCACCAGATGAACTACAGTACGAGCAGCCTCATCGCCACTGATAGGCGTGCCAGGTGCGCATAGCCTCATACCACCTACACTTGGGCCGAGATCACGTTCAATCTCGGTGACTATGTCATCAAGCGTTGTTGATCCATCTTGAGTTCGTTTCGAATAGAACCAGTCTTCAACTCCAACGTCACGGATGCCGACCAAACGAGCATTTGATCCACGGCGATGCAGCCATGTTCTCTCTGATCTGTCTGTGGTGTTGGCAAGGAATCCGCGTTGAAGTAATCGGGGGATATAATGTTGTCTCTTGCCGGACATTGCATCGGGTCCGAAGTTGGTTTGACGATGCGGTGCTTCGGGGGGAATGGCAAATACAGCTCACTTGAGGTACCCCTCACTCCCACTCAATCGTCCCCGGCGGTTTTGACGTCACGTCGTACACTACCCTATTAATCCCCCGCACTTCGTTGACGATGCGCCTTGCCATGCGGCCCAGCACCTCGTGGGAGAACGGGTAGTAGTCTGCCGTCATGCCGTCGGTCGAGGTTACGGCGCGCAGCGCGCACACATAGTCGTAGGACCGGTAGTCGCCCATCACGCCGACGGTGCGCACCGGCAGCAGCACGGCGAAGGCCTGCCAGATCTCGTCATAGAGGCCGGCGGTGCGGATTTCCTCCAGATAGATGGTGTCGGCCTTGCGCAGGATTTCCAGCTTGTCGGGCGTCACCTCGCCGGGCACGCGGATCGCCAGGCCGGGGCCGGGGAAGGGGTGGCGGCCCACCGCAGCGTCCGGCAGCCCCAGCTCGCGCCCCAGGGCCCGCACCTCGTCCTTGAACAGCTCGCGCAAGGGTTCCACCAGCGCCAGGTTCATGCGGTCCGGCAGCCCGCCCACATTGTGGTGGCTCTTGATGGTGACGCTGGGCCCGCCGATCACCGACACGCTTTCGATCACGTCGGGGTAAAGCGTGCCCTGGCCGAGGAACTTCACCGCGCCGATCTTGTTGGCTTCCTCCTCGAACACATCGATGAACAGGGCGCCGATGCGCTTGCGCTTCACTTCCGGGTCGTCGACGCCGGCCAGCGCAGCGAGGAAGCGTTCGCCGGCATCCACATGGATCAGCGGGATGTTGAAGTGGCCGCGGAACAGGCCCACCACCTCGTCCGCTTCGCCGGCGCGCATCATCCCGGTATCGACGAAGATGCAGGTGAGCTGGGGGCCGATGGCTTCGTGCAGCAGCACCGCCGCCACCGTGCTGTCCACCCCGCCCGACAGGCCCAGCACGACGCGGCCATCGCCCACCTGGGCGCGCAGGGCGCGGGTGCTTTCCTCGCGGAAGGCGGCCATGGTCCAGTCACCCGAACAGCCGCAGATGCGGTGGGTGAAGTTGCGCAGCAGGTCAGCCCCGCGCGGGGTGTGCACCACTTCGGGGTGGAACTGCACGCCGTAGAAGCGCCGCTCGGTATCGGCCACCGCGGCGAAGGGCGCACCGGGGCTGGTGCCCACAACCTCGAAGCCATCGGGCAGGCGAGTTACGTGGTCGCCGTGGCTCATCCACACCTGCAGGCTGTCGCCGGGGGCGGCCACGCCGTCGAACAGCGGGTCCACGGCATCGACGGTGACGTCGGCGCGGCCGAACTCCCGCCGGTCGCTGCCTTCCACCGTGCCGCCAAGCTGGGTGCACATGGCCTGCTGGCCATAGCAGATGCCCAGCACCGGCACGCCCAGCGTGTACACCGCCTCGGGTGCCAGCGGTGCCCCCTCATCGGTCACCGAACACGGGCCGCCCGACAGGATGACGCCGCGCGGCTGATAGGCCGCCAGCTTTTCCGGCGTGGCGGCCTGGTAGGGCCAGATCTCGCTATAGACGCCGCTTTCCCGCACGCGCCGGGCGATGAGCTGGGTGACCTGGGAGCCGAAGTCCAGGATGAGGATGTGATCGTGGGCGCCGAGGTTCGTGGTCATCTGGCGGGTCCTAGAGAAGGCGGCGGAGAGGGAACCGTTCGCGATCGCTGCTGTGTAGCGCACCGCGGGCCGATTGCCATCGTTCCTTCATGGGCCTTCACGGGCCTTCACGGGATGCCGCCAACCCTTCGTCGGCAAATTGCCTCAAATTGACCCAAATTGCCGCAGTGCAGCGAAGATTGCCTTGTAAAGACCCCGGTGAAACCAAACATTAATTTGTCGTCTGATATAGTATGCCTCTATGAGAGATCCGGTGATGGAGGGCCGGGCGATGTTGGCACGAACAGTCATATGGCTCTACGGCGTGTTCTGGGTGATCGGGATCCTGGTGGACCCCGCAACCAGCATCCCCCTGCTGCCGTAAGCTCCACCTCCCTGGGATCGCAACGGGTTATGGCTCGTTGCTCAAGTCCGATCTACGCTCAAGAATCGCCAGGAAAAACCCGTCGGTAAATGTGTGCAAGGGCGAAAGCCTCAGCCACGGACCCTCGAATACTAAGTGTTGATCGAGTATTCGCGGCGCGATGTTTTCCGCCGGCAGCGGGTTAAAGTCCGGATGACTCGTTAGAAACCTATCGATTCTCTGCCGATTCTCGGCATCCAGCAGCGAACACGTGGCATAGACCAGCCAGCCGCCGGGTTTCACCAGGCGGCTCGCGGCGCCGAGAATGCGGTCCTGCAGGTCGGTCAGCGCTGCCAGATCCACCCCACGCCAGCGCGCATCGGGGTTGCGGCGCCAGGCACCGGTGCCGCTGCACGGCGCATCCACCAGCACGCGGTCGAACTTGCCCTTCTGGCGGGCCACCCAGCGGTCGCGTTCGTCGGCCAGCAGGTGCGGCTCGATGTTGTCGAGTCGCGCCCGTTTCATGCGCTCGCGGGCCTGCGCCAGGCGTTGCTCCGATATGTCGCAGGCAACCACGCGGCCGCGCCCGGCCATGCGGGCTGCCAGCACCAGGGATTTGCCGCCGGCGCCAGCACAGAAGTCCGCCACCTGCATGCCGGGCTGTGCGTCGGTCATCAAGGCGACGATCTGCGAGCCTTCGTCCTGCACCTCCACCGCGCCGGCCTTGAACAGCTTGTGGCCGGCCAGGGGCACGCGGTCGGCCAGGCGGATGCCGAGCGGCGAGTAGGGGGTGGCGGTGGCCTTGATGCCGTCGCTGCGCAGGCGGTGCAGCACATCGCTGCGGCTGGCCACGCGCTCGTTCACCCGCAGGTCGGTGGGGGCGGGGGCCAGCAGGGCGGCCAGTTCGTCGGGGGTGTCCACCAGGTCTGCCGCCCAGTCGGGGCATTCCAGGCGCACGGCGGCCGGCATGTCCGGCGCGTCGTCGATGGCGGCGGGCAGGGCGTCCAGGCAGGCGCGTTCGGCGTCGGACAGGGCCGCGGGGCCGTGCCCCTCGCCGCTGAACAGGGCGGCCACTTCATCCGCCGGCAGCCCTTCGACCAGCCGCAGGAAGGCCGCCACCCGGCCGCGTGCGGCGTCCTCCGGCCAGCCCGTCCGCTCCAGCCACCAGCCCAGCCGGGCGTGGTGGCGCAGCAGGGCGAACACGCCGTCGGTGACGGCGCGCCGGTCCTTCGAACCCATGTAGCGGTGGCTGCGCACATAGCCGGAAACGACGGTATCGGCCGGGCGGTCGCCGCCGGCGATCTTCGCCGCCAGCTCGATCATCGCGGCGGTGCGGGCAGCCGGCGTCATGGTGCAGATCCTCGGTGGTCCAAGCCGGCCAGGGCCGCTGGACGACTAAAGCATGATCACATAGATCTGCCCGGCCCGCTGCCCACCCAACCCACTGTCAAATATCGGGCGGCCGGGCGGGAGCGCGGCCGGTACCGACTGGACAGCGGTGCATGCCGCCCTAGAGATCCCGGCGGTAGTTCGGCGCCTCGCGCGTTACCGTGATGTCGTGCACATGGCTTTCGCGCAGGCCGGAATTGGTGATGCGCACGAATTCCGCGCGCTGGTGCAGCTCAGGGATGGTGGCGCAGCCGGTGTAGCCCATGGCGGCGCGCAGGCCGCCGACGAGCTGGTGCAGCACCTGGCTGGTCGGCCCCTTGTAGGGCACCCGGCCTTCCACGCCTTCCGGCACCAGCTTCAGCGTATCCGTCACCTCCTGCTGGAAGTAGCGGTCGGCCGAGCCACGCGCCATGGCCCCCACCGAACCCATGCCGCGGTAGGACTTGTAGGAGCGGCCCTGGTAGAGGATCACCTCACCCGGCGCTTCGTCGGTACCGGCGAGCAGCGAGCCGATCATCACGCAGTCCGCCCCCGCGGCGATGGCCTTGGCGACATCGCCCGACAGCTTGATGCCGCCGTCGGCGATGGCCGGGATGCCGGCCTCGCGGCAGGCTTCCACGGTGTCGACGATGGCGGTGAGCTGGGGCACGCCGACGCCGGCCACCATGCGGGTGGTGCAGATGGAGCCCGGGCCGATGCCCACCTTGATGGCATCCGCCCCGGCGGCGATCAGCGCACGGGCGGCATCGGCGGTGGCGACGTTGCCGGCGACGATCTGGGAGTAGTTGGTCATCCGCCGGGCGCTTTCCACCGCCCGCAGCACGTTGCGGGAATGGCCGTGGGCGGTATCGATCACCAGCACGTCCACCCCGGCGGCGAACAGCGCTTCGGCGCGTTCCAGCGCCTTGTCGCCGGTGCCGGTGGCGGCACCGACGCGCAGGCGGCCCTGCTCGTCCTTGCTGGCCAGCGGGTGCAGTTCGGCCTTCTCGATGTCCTTCACCGTGA
>JAGQRL010000021.1 GCA_020425485.1 Rhodospirillaceae bacterium | reverse complement strand
CGATCACCGCGGCTTCCGCCACATCCGGGTGGGCCGCCAGCACCTCTTCCATGCCGCCGGTGGACAGCCGGTGGCCGGCCACGTTGATGACGTCGTCCACGCGGGTCATCACGTGCACATAGCCGTCATCGTCGATGAAGCCGGCGTCGCCGGTCATGTAGTAGCCGGGGAACTGCTCCATGTAGGACGACTTGAAGCGCTCCGGCGCCTGCCACAGGGTCAGCATCGCCCCCGGAGGCAGCGGCAGCTTGACCACCAGCGCGCCGATATCGCCGCGTTTCACTTCCTGGCCGTCGCTGTCCAGCGCCTGCACGTCCCAGCCCGGCACCGCCTTGGTGGCGGAGCCGTACTTCACCGGGAAGTGCTCGATGCCCAGCGGGTTGCCGCAGATCGCCCAGCCGGTCTCCGTCTGCCACCAGTGGTCGATCACCGGCACCTTCAGCAGGTCTTCGGCCCAGCGGATGGTGTCGGGGTCCGACCGTTCGCCGGCCAGGAACAGCGTCCGCAGGGTCGAGGTGTCGTACTTCTTGAAGAACTCGCCGTTGGGGTCTTCGCGCTTGATGGCGCGGAAGGCCGTCGGCGCGGTGAACAGGATGCCGATCTTGTGGTCGCTGATCATGCGCCAGAAGGCGCCGGCATCGGGCGTGCCCACGGGCTTGCCTTCGTACACCACCGTGGTCGCACCCAGCAGCAGCGGGGCATAGACGATGTAGGAGTGGCCGACCACCCAGCCGACATCCGACGCCGCCCAGTACACGTCGCCCGGCTTGGCGTTGTAGAAATTGACCATCGTCCAGTACAGCGCCACGGCATGCCCGCCGTTGTCGCGCACGATGCCCTTGGGCTGGCCGGTGGTGCCGGAGGTGTAGAGGATATACAGCGGGTGGTTGGCATCCACCGTCACGCAGTCCGCCGGTGCCGACGCTGCGGCCACCTGCTCCCAGTCATGGTCGCGCCCGGCGATCAGGTCTGCGGCCACCTGGGGGCGCTGCAGGACGATGCAGGCATCGGGCTTGTGCTTGGAGCCGTTGATCGCCTCGTCCAGCATCGGCTTGTAGGGGATCACCCGCTTGCCTTCGATGCCGCACGACGCGCTGACGATCACCTTCGGCTTGGCATCGTCGATGCGGGTGGCCAGCTCGTTGGGCGCGAACCCGCCGAACACCACCGAGTGGATGGCGCCGATGCGGGCACAGGCCAGCATCGCCACCAGCGCTTCCGGCACCATGGGCATGTAGGCGATCACCCGGTCGCCGAGGCCGACGCCGAGGCTCTTCAGCGCCCCGGCGAAATGGGCCACCTGGTCGCGCATCTCGCTGTAGGTGATGGTGCGGACGACGCCGGTGACGGGGCTGTCGTAGATCACCGCCGCCTGGTCGCCGCGGCCGCGTTCCACGTGCCGGTCGAGCGCGTTGTAGCAGGTGTTCAGCTTGCCGTCGGGGAACCACTTGTAGAACGGCGGATCGCTGCCATCGAGCACCTTGGTCGGCGCTTCTACCCAATCGATCGCCTTGGCGGCTTCGCCCCAGAAGCCTTCGGGGTCCGTGATGGACCGGGCGTGAATTTCGGCATAGGCACCCATAGCGCACTTCCTCCGCAGACGTGTCGGACCGTCACCGCCGAGCGCGCCCGAAATCCGGGCGGTCGCGCGGCCGTGCAGCCTCCTTCGTTCATTGATGCCGCCAGAACGGCCGTCGTGTTCGGCGCCCCAGCACACCAATGATCCTGGGGCGAGCCCGCTATGATCTACGTCAACCAAACGTGAGTCATTCGAATTCGACACAATACTACCGGCGCGCGAACGGCGTTGCCGCGGCGACGGCGGCCGGATCGCACCGGCAGGCCCGGCCGGCGGCGGCCTGTGCCCGGCAGCCCCATCGCAAGCGGCTGAAAGGCGTGGACTCTCAGCGATGTTCGCTATACGTTCTAAGGCGGATGTGACGCGGCGAGGGACGGTGCTTCGGCTTTCCCTAAGGGCACTAAAGGATAATATTCCTGCGCGCCTGGGTTGAGTGACGGCGCGCCCTGCCCTGGTCGTCGGCCCGCCGGCCGGAAGCCACCTCGGCCGGATCTACCAGGAGCAGCCTTGGCTCGGACGGTGGTGACAGCAGGCGTATTCGTGGATCTTGAAGAAATCAGGCAATCAGGAAAGTCAGATGTGGAGCGAAATTCTTCCCGTCATTGCCTTTATATATTTCTCGTGGACCGCACCGTTTCCCGCTGAACAGTGTGCCATCTTCTATGATTTCCAGGTTGAGTATGAGACTGGACAGGGCCCACAGGACATTCTGCTATGGAATGCCAATTCCTATATTGTCCACGAAGATCCAGGCATCGGAGCCGTTTTCGTCAACTGGCACACGCAGCAGCGTCGCCTGCTCCTGCGCCTGGATTTGGCGGATGCCTGTGATCGGCGGGAGCAGGTCGCCGTAGACTTGGCCGACTACGTGAATTCCCGCCAGGACGGCACCGTCTTCACGGCCATCATTCCCGACGAAGCGATGATGGCCGAGATCCGTGATCGCCAGCGCGAGGAGCCCTTGCCGCGATCCGAGGAGCTCTTGGCAGCTCGGCGCGCCGCCATCGCGGCGGAGTGCGATGCGGGGCTGTGGCGCCAGGTCGCCGCGATCATCGCGCAGGACAGGCAGGACCTGATGGGGCCGATGCTGGTCGCACCGGTCTTCGCCGCCTATGCCGGGGTCCTCGAGGGCCAGACAATCGATCAAGCCATACCCGAAGATGTAACGGACGACATCCGCGCCTTGGTCGCCCGATTGGTGAACTACCAAATCGAACACGGCCCGTGCGGCAGCGGTGGGCGCGAGTGATCCGGCACCGGTTTTCCCGGCCTCGCCCTCGTGCGACAACGGGGGCCGCAGGCAACGGACGGGGGGCTCCGACAATGGGACGTGCGATGGCGCTCGCCCTGGCCACGGCAGCGGTTCTGGGGTGCCAATCGGTGGAAAGGCCGCGGCCATCGGACAACGTGCCGGCGGTGTCGGGGCCGGTCACCGGGCCGGTCACTGGGNNNNCCGGGTTTGCGGATTTCGTCGGCTGCTGGGCCGCACCGGTGGACGGCTTCTGCATCGCCCGCGGATCGAACATGGCCACCGTCACCTGGCGCAGCCCCAACACCGGCGTGCAGTGCACGGCACAGGCCCGGCTCACCCTGCTGGCCACCAACAGCATCCAGATCAGCCAGCAGCGCACGCCGCGCGCCTGCACCAACGGCGACGACTTCGTGGCGCAGGAATACTACTGCAACAGGGTCTCACCGACGCAGATGGACTGCTGGAACGTCTATGTCAGCGGCACCGGGCAGGAGCAGCGGGTCACCGTCGTCTTCCACCGCACCTAGGGCGCTTTCGCGCCTTGCTGAATCGGTTCCAGCCCTCTCCCCCGCCCGGCCACCCAATATTTTACAATGGTTTGGGTGGCCGGGCGGGGGAGAGGGCTGGTGCAGATTGAGGAAGAAAGGCCCTAGCCGTAGCGCGCCAGGCGTTCGTAGAGCAGGCGGAACAGGCGGTCGCTGTCCACCTCCGTCACCACATGGGCGTTGGCCGGCAGGTCCGTCTTGCCCCACCAGTCCACCACCGTCATGCCGCGGGTGAGCGCAGACCCGGTTTCGATGGCCACGTGGCAGTCCTTGCCGCCGAACAGGTCGGGCGCCAGCAGATAGGCGATCACGCAGGGATCGTGCAGCGGCCCCGCCTCGCTGCCGTAGCGCCAGCGGTCGTAGCGCTCGTTGAAGTCCATCATGCCGGCCACCGTGCGGCCCACCGGCGTGCCCAGCGCCACGAGGTCGTCCAGCCACCAGCGCGGCATCAGCGCCTTGTGGGTGCAATCCAGCCCGATCATGGTGATGGGCACACCCGCGGCGAACACGATGGCGGCGGCGTGGGGATCGACGAAGATGTTGAACTCCGCCGCCGGGCTGGCATTGCCGCCGTAGAACGCGCTGCCCCCCATCATGACGATGCGGTCGATGGCGCGCAGGATGTGCGGCGCCCGGCGGATCGCCATGGCGATGTTGGTCTGCGGTGCGATGGGGCAGAGCGTGACCGACTTTTCCGGCGCTGCCGACAGGGTGTCCACCAGCCAGTCCACCGCATGGCCCGGCGTGGCGGCGCGCGAGGGCGGCGGCAGGTTCGATCCGTCGAGCCCGCTGTCGCCGTGCACCACTTCGGAGGTGTGAAGCTCTTCCAGCAGCGGCCGGTCGCAGCCGGCGTGCACCGGCAGGTCGGGCCGGCCGGCCAGGTCCGCCACCCTGAGCGCATTCGCCGTGGTCAGCGGCAGCGGCACATTGCCGGCGACGACCGACAGGCCGAGCAGCTCCAGCTCCGGCGAGGCCAGGGCCGTCAGGATGGCCACCGCATCGTCCTGGCCCGGATCGGTATCGATGATGATCTTGCGCGCTGTCATGGTCCGGCCTGCCCCCCCTACGCCATACGCGTGGGTGTCCCATTCCTCGCCACGGCTGTCACGCCGCTTGCAAAGCCGCAGCGCCGTCCGGGGAGATCATCGGTGGGAGGAAGCAGGCGGGAGGGCGGCGGAGCCGCCGCTCAGTCGTGCGCGCGCTGGCCGGTTTCGGCACCGCTGGGCGCCGCGTGGGTCTGCATCACTTCGCGCATATGGGCGAGGCAGCGCCCGCATTGCGGCCGGCAGCCGTTCTTGCGGAACACCTCCGACAGGCGCGCAGCCCCATCGGCGATGGCGCCATGGACCCGGCGTTCGTTGATCGCATTGCAGATGCACACGTACATGCCGCACCCCACGGGCCACGAGAACGACGGGAGTATCCTAGTATTGAGAATGAGTGTCAATTGCTCGAACACCCATCCCACGGCTTTGGACACATCCCCCGGCCGGGGTGAAAGGCAGGGCCGCACCCTACCGTTCACACCCTAAGCATATGCGGTCCGGTCACCACCGGAATTGACCCAGGTCATCCCTCAGGTTTGCGGCCTTAAAACGGCGCAGGGAAGGAAAGGCTGGGGAGGAAGGCGCCTGGGCCGGGGGTGCCGCCCCGGCCCCGGCCTCAAATCACCTGGGCGAGCAGGCCGGACAGCCGCCGCGCATAGCCGGCGGGATCGGGGATCGGCTCGCCTTCCATGATGCGCGCCTGGTCCAGCAGCAGATGGGCGATCTCCTCCACCCGGCCGGCCACTTCGCCATCGGCCGCGGTGGCCGTGGTTCCGCTGGCCAGGCGCGTCACCAGCGGGTGGCTGGGGTTCACCTCCAGGATCCGCGGGGCCGCCTTGTCGAGCTGGTTGTGCTGGCGCAGCAGGCGTTCCAGGTGCATGTCCAGGTCCGAGTCGTCGGCCACCAGGCACACCGGGCTGTCGGTCAGCCGGTGGGAGACGCGGACATCCTTCACCTCGTCGCCGAGCGCCAGCTTGAAACGGGCGATCAGCCCGTCGATGCCGGCGGGTTCCGGCTTCTCCGGTTCCGGCTCCGCCCCCTCGGGCGGGGTGATGGCGCCAAGGTCGGCGCCGCCGCGGGTCACCGACTTGAAGGGCTTCTCCTGGAACGTGCCCACCGCCGGCAGCCAGAACTCGTCCACCGGGTCGGTGAGCAGCAGCACCTCCACGCCCTTGGCGCGGAAGCCTTCGATCTGCGGCGACTGGCGGGCCGCCAGCTCGGTATCGGCGCTGACGTAGTAGATGGCGTCCTGGCCGGGGCGCATGCGCGCCACGTAGTCCTCCAGCGACACCCAGCCCTCGGCCCCGGTGGTGCGGAAGCGCACCAGCGGCAGCAGGGCCTCGCGCTGGTCGGTATCCTCGTAGAGGCCTTCCTTCACCACCGCGCCGAAGGCATCCCAGAACTCCGCATAGCCCTCGGCATCGTCGGCGGCCTTCTTCTTCAGGTCGGCCAGCACGCGGCGGGTGATGCCGTGGCGGATCTTGGCCACCAGGGGGCTGCCCTGCAGCATCTCGCGGCTGACATTGAGCGGCAAGTCCTGGCTGTCCACCACGCCGCGCAGGAAGCGCAGGTAGGAGGGCACCAGCCCTTCCGCCTCGTCGGACACGAAGACGCGCCGCACATACAGCTTCACATGGTGCTTGCGGTCGGGGTGGAAGAGATCGAAGGGCCGGCGCGAGGGCACGAACAGCAGGGCGGAATATTCGATCACGCCCTCGGCCCGGTAGTGCACGGTGAGCAGCGGCTCATCAAAGGCATGGGCGACGTGGCGGTAGAACTCCGTGTAGTCGCTTTCGCTGACCTCCGATTTCGGCCGGGTCCACAGGGCCGACGCACGGTTCAGCGTGTCCGCCTCCCCCTCCTCGCCCGCCACCGGCTCAAGAACCACCGGGATGGCGATGTGGTCGGAGTGGGTCTTGACGATGTGGCGCAGGCGCTGGGGATCGAGGAACTCGTCCTCGCCGTCCGCCAGGTGCACGATCACCCGGGTTCCGCGCTGGGCGATGTCCGCTTCGCCGATGGTGTAGCTGCCGTGGCCGTCGGAAACCCAGCGCCAGCCGGTATCGCCACCGGCGCGGCGGGTCATCACCTCCACCTCTTTGGCCACCATGAAGGCGGAATAGAAGCCGACGCCGAACTGGCCGATCAGGTTGATGTCCTGGCGGGCATCGCCGGTGAGGTTTTCCATGAAGCCCAGCGTGCCGGACCGGGCGATGGTGCCGAGGTTTTCGATCAGCTCCTCGCGGCCCATGCCGATGCCGTTGTCGGCCACCGTCAGGGTGCGCGCCTCCTTGTCGACGCTGAGCGTGATCTTGAACTCGGCGTCGCCAGCCAGCAGATCCGGCGCGGCAATGGCAGCATAGCGCAGCCGGTCGCAGGCATCCGACGCGTTGGAGATCAGCTCCCGGAGGAACACTTCCTTCTGGCTGTAGAGCGACTTGGCAACGATTTCCAGAAGGCGGCTGACTTCAGCCTGGAATTGCATCTGTTCTTCGGACATGGGTCGTCGTCCAGCTACTCTCTTATGGCTCGTGCATCTCCCGTCGCCGCCGCCACGTCACGGCAGGCGCGCCGCGGTATATGCGGTCGCACCGCGGACGGTACAACCCTTGGGCCTGGGATCGGCAGGGATAGGCGGAGATTGGCGGGGGTCAGCCGGGCTCGGGCACGGGCCGCCGCCGCTCGGCGATGGGCCGGCTGTAGCGGGGCTCGATGTCCCAGGGGAAATAGATCCAGGTGTCCTGGCTCACCTCGGTAACGAAGGTGTCCACCAGCGGCCGGCCCGCCGGCTTGGCGTAGATGGTGGCGATGTGCGCCTTGGGCAGCAGCTCGCGCACCACCCTGGCCGTGGTTCCGGTATCCACCAGGTCGTCCACCGCCAGCCAGCCGGTGCCGTCGCCGTCCACCGCCTTCAGCACCATGGCTTCGCGCTGGGTCTGGTGGTCGTAGCTGGACACGCAGACGGTATCGACCATGCGCAGGTCCAGCTCGCGCGCCACGATGGCCGCCGGCACCAGCCCGCCGCGGGCGATGGCGATCACCCCCTTCCACGGCCCCATTTCCGCCAGCCGCCAGGACAGCGCCTTGGCGTGGCGGTGCAGTTCTTCCCACGACACCGGGAAATCCAGGCGGGGCGTGTCCTCGTCCATTGCAGGTCCTGTGCGGTGGTGGCGGGATGGGAGTTTGGCGGCCGGACCCTAGAGCATTTCCGCCGCCGGTGAAATCGCTTCCGGCCCGCAGCCCGCCGGTGGGCCCTCAGCCATCGTCCAGCACCCCCTTGAGGCCGACGAAGGCGGGGAACGGGTGGGTGACCAGATAGGTGGGGATCGCCGCCATGTAGCCGTGGAAGCGGCCCTTGGCCTCGAAGCGCTGGCGGAACAGCGCGTCGTCGAACAGCGCGCCCAAGCGGCCGCAGATGCCGCCGGCGATATAGACGCCACCGACCGCCCCCACCGTGAGCGCCAGGTTGCCGGCCACCGAGCCGAGCAGGCCGACGAACATGCGCACCGCTTCCGCCGCCTGGGGATCGCCGCCGGCCGCCAGTTCCGACACCTCCGGCGGCGTCACCGTCGGCACGTCGGGTTCGCCGTCCACCGCCCCGAGTGCCTGGTAGAGGTTGACCAACCCCATGCCGGACACCACCCGCTCGCACGACACATGGCCGTAGATGCGGCGCAGATGGGCGATCACCGCCGCCTCCCGGTCGTCGCCCGCCGGCACGGTGGCGTGGCCGCCCTCCCCCGGCACCGTCACTGGACGCCCGGAGGCATCGGGCACCACGCTGGCCATGCCGAGCCCGGAGCCCGGCCCCAGCACGCCGCGCGCCCCCGGCTGGGCCTCGCCGCCGCCGATCTGCCGCCGGTCGGCGTCGGTCAGGTGCGACACCGCCAGGGCCACCGCCGCGAAGTCGTTCACCACCTCCAGCCGCTCCAACCCCATGGCGTCGCGCAGGCCGAGGATGGAGAACGACCAGGCATGATTGGTCATCGCCACGCGGTCGCCGACGATCGGCGAGGCGATGGCGAGTGCGGCCCGACGCACACCAGCCGCGTTCGGCACGCGGGCCTGATAGGCCCGCATCGCCGAGGCCAGATCAGGGTAGTCGGCACACGACAGCACGGCGATATCACGGGCACCGGCATCGCCCATCAGCGCGAACCGCGCATTGGTGGCCCCCAGGTCACCGACGAGAAGGGGTGTGGCGTCCATCGAATCCTCCCTAGGTTGCACGGCGAAACCGGCGGAGTTCAGTGGTCTCGAAGGGTTTTCGGAGAAGGTAAACGGGGTGGGGCAAATTTTTCTCTTGAATCCCAGCGCTAGCATCGGCATTTTTGCACTGCGGCATACGGGTCGTGCTGATGCCGTAACGCACTTCTTGGGCGTTTCCTCCCTAAACTTGGGCCGCTTTCGAGCGGCCCTTTTTTTTCGCCTGGTTAAGGCGATGAATTTAGTGACCGTCGGGATGGCCAATGACGCGCTGCCCACACACCCGGTCCTTACATCCCTTCCTTGAAGGCTTCCAGTCGGCGACGCTCCTTCTTGGTCGGCCGGCCTGAGCCCGGCCGCCGCTCCGCCGCGGCCGCCGGTGCGGAGGCATCGCGCGGCAGCCGCTGGTCGGCCACCGGCGGGCTGAGATCCTCGTAGAGTTCCTGCGCCTCGCTGGCCGGGCCGCGGCGCACCGGCAGCGCGCTGACCCGCACGATTCGCACATGATTGGCCTGGACGAAGGTGAGCACATGGCCCGGACGCACCTGGGCGTGCGGCTTGGAGACCACCTCCCCGTCGATGCGCACGCGCCCCGCCTGGCATTGCGCCGTCGCCAGGCTGCGCGTNNTTGAAGAAGCGCGCGAACCACAGCCACTTGTCGAGCCTCAGGCCGGGCTCAGCGGCGGTCATTGTCGAGCGCCTTGAGCTTGGCGAAGGGCGAGGCATCGTCGGGGCGGGGGCGCCGGCGCCGCGGCTTGCGCGCCTCTGGGCGCTGCTGGGGATAGAAGGTTTCCCCGCCGTCCTCGGCGATCACCCGGCGATAGCCCAGGCCCACCAGGATGTCCGCCAGGGCAGCCTTGGGGCAGCCGACAAGCTGGGCGAGCCCGCCCGGCGCCTGGAACGGCCCGGCGGCGGCCAGCTCCTCCACCGCACCGACCAGCGCATCCAGCCGGTCGACTCGGATGGCATGGCCGCCCGCGGCCACGAAGCCGATGGCGGCATAGAAGGCGGGCGGCACCCCATCCACCGGACGCGCGCTCACCGCCGCGTCGGCCGGCAGCGGCGGCGGGCGAATCAGCCGGTGGCAAATGCACCACAGCAGCGCGACCAAACGCCGCAGGCGCGGCCGGGTCATGGCAGCGAGATAGACGTGCCGGCGGCCGACCCGGATGCCGAGGCTGGACAACCGCCGCTTGTCCGCCGGCTCCAGTTCGGCCAGCAGCGGCGCCACCGCCCCGCGGGCGACGACGCCGAGGGATTCCTGGAGCTGGTAGGCCAGCCCGCGCGCGGCCCCGGCAAGCTGCGGCGCTTCGGCCAGGCGCAGCAGCGGCTGCAGGGTGGCGGCGATCTCCCGGTCCAGCCAGCGCTGCAGGCGGCGGGCAACCCGGTCGCGCGCGCCGGCTTCCAGCAGTTCCGACGCCAGCGGCCGCACCACCGGCGACAGCACCGAGGAGCCGGGCGCCAGGGTGGCCACCGGGCGGCCGTGCCACAGCACCGTCGCCCAGTCGTCGCCGCCGGGATCGCCCAGGCAGAAGGCGCTGTCGTCGTCGCCGTCGAGCGAGCGCACCCGGCGGGCGATCTCCCCGCGCAGCGCCCGGCGGGCGGCACTCAGCATGGCGCGGGTGTCGTCGGAATGGTGGCCGGCATCCGGGGTGAAGCGGAACCCGTCGAGCCGGCCGACGAATTCGCCTTCCACCAGCACCTCGCCGGAGCGGGCCACAGCGGCGATCAACTCCACGCCCGAGCGCAGCGACTTCACCAGGGCCGCCGACCGCCGGTCGACGAAGCGCTGGGTGAGGCGGGCGTGCAGCGCGTCCGACAGGCGGTCTTCGATGGCCAGCGAGCGCGCCTGCCAGTGCTTGGGGTCGGCCAGCCAGTCCGCCCGGTGGGTGATGTAGGTCCAGGTGCGGATATGGGCGATGCGGCTGACCAGCCCGTCGATGTCGCCGTCGGTGCGGTCGAGCCGGCTGAGATGGCCGGCGATCCAGTCAGTGTCCAGCCGCCCGGCGGGACCGGCAAGCTGGCGGTACACCTCCGCCAGCAGGCGGGTGTGGGCGTCCGTCAGCATCTTGCGGAAGTCGGGGATCTGGCAGACGTCCCAGAGCACGCGGGTGGCCGCCGGATCGATGGCCCGCTTCAGCACCTCGGCATCGTGCATCAGGGCGGTGAGCGCCAGCACGTCGTCGGCGTCGCCCTTGCGGCGCAGCCGCCGGTCGGGCGGCGGCACCTCCAAGCTGGCCAGCAAGCGGCGGGGATCGCGGAAATCCAGATCGGCGTTGCGCCACATCAGGGTTTGCAGCGGATCGAAGGTGTGGGTTTCCACCGCCTCCACCACCTCCTCGTCGATCGCCCCCACCTCGTCGGTGGTGCCGAAGGTGCCGTCCTTGGTGTGGCGGCCGGCGCGCCCGGCGATCTGGGCGATCTCGGTGGGGCGCAGGCGGCGCGTCGTGCGCCCGTCGAACTTGCCCAGCCGGGCGAAGGCCACATGGTCGATGTCCATGTTGAGGCCCATGCCGATGGCATCGGTGGCCACCAGGTAGTCCACCTCGCCGGCCTGATACATGCCCACCTGGGCGTTGCGGGTGCGCGGGCTGAGGGCACCCAGCACGATGGCGGTGCCGCCGCGCTGGCGGCGCACCATCTCGGCGAGTTGGTACACATCGGACGTGGAGAAGGCGACGATGGCCGAGCGCGGCGGCAGGCGCGACAGCTTGCGCGGCCCGGCATAGGTGAGCCGGGAAAACCGCGTGCGGGTGACGAACTCCGCTTCCGGCACCAGCCGGCGGATCAGCGGGCGGATGGTTTCCGCCCCCAGCACCATGGTTTCTTCCAGCCCGCGGCTGTTGAGCAGGCGATGGGTGAACACGTGGCCGCGCTCGGGATCGGCGGCGAGCTGGATTTCGTCGACCGCCAGGAAGTCGGCCTCGCGGTCCAGCGGCATGCTTTCCACGGTGCACACGAAATGGGTGGCGCCGCCGGGCACGATCTTTTCCTCGCCGGTCACCAGGGCGACGCGGCTGCGGCCGAGGATGCGCACCAGGCGGTCGTAGTTCTCACGCGCCAGCAAGCGCAGCGGAAAGCCGATGATGCCGCTGGCGTGGCCGGCCATGCGGTCCATCGCCAGATGGGTCTTGCCCGTGTTGGTTGGCCCCAGAACCGCGAACACACGGCCACTGTCTGCCCCACGCGTCATGGGCCCACCCTAATAGCGTTCGTGACAGGCTGCCTGGAATTGAAGCCCTGCCACACTTCAGGCACAGTCCCGCCGGACAACGCCCTACGACTGGGAGGTCCGACGCGACGGTGGTAGGTCGACCAGATCCCGGACGCAACCTTTGGAACAAAGCGCAACTCGGAGGGGAACCGACATGCGAGGCTTGAGACTGATCGTCGGAACGTCGTCGCTGGCAATCATGGCGATGACAGCGGGACAGGCCGCCGCTCAGGTGGATGAGGCCGGCGCTGACGAAATCCGCCGCGGCGTGGAGAACTACATCACCCAGTACCTGGTGACCGGCCCGGAGTCGGAAGTCACCCTTCAGGGCGATGTCGAGGTCACCGCCGAGGGCGATCACTATGCCGTGACGCTGCCGACCTTCATCTTCGGCCTGCAGGGGCCGCAGCTCGTGGTCGACCCGATCCTGGCGACCCTGACGCCCACCGCCGATGACCTGATCGACGTCACCTGGACGATGCCGTCGCGCTACGAAGTCGGTGCCGGCGGCCAGACCATGGCCACCATGTCGATCGATGCGCAGACCGCCGAAGGCACCTTCGCACCGGCGTTCGAGACCTTCACCGACCTGAACTTCGTGCTGGAGCGCATCGAGCTGCGGCCGACCCAGGAAGAAGGTGCCGCCACCGTCGATACCTTCAGCATGGTGATGGACACCGAAGAGGTGGCGCCCGATCGCTTCGACGCCGACTTCGACGTGGTCCTGGCCGGCCTCGATGTCGATCCGGGCCAGCAGGACGGCGTGCTGTCGCTGGACGAGATCGGCCTCGCCGGCTCCATCAGCCACCTCGACATGCGCGAGTACACGATGTTCGGCCAGCAGCTCAATCAGCTGATGTCCGCTGCCGATATGGAGAACCCGCGCGGGCCGGACCCGATGGTATTCGGCGATATCGCCGCCCTGCTGCGCGAAACGCCGAACCTGTTCTCCGACATGGACCTGACCTACCGCCTGCACGGCCTGAACTTCCGTGACGGCCAGGAAGGCGCCCAGCTCGGCAGCGCTTCGGCCGGCATGTACGTGACCGGGCTCGACCAGCCGGCCGGCACCATCGGCTTCCATGCCGACATGAACGAACTGGCGATCCAGCCGACGCCGCCGTTCAACAACATCCTGCCCCAGGAAGTGCGGGCGGAAGTGATGCTGGTGGACCTGCCCAACGAGCAGCTCCTCAACCTGCTGATCGACTTCCTGGAACAGACCAGCGAGATGGGGCCGGACATGGCCGGCACCATGTTCATGGTCGGCCTGCAGCAGGCGGTGATGCAGAGCGGCGCCAGCCTGGAAGTTCCGGAAATCTACGTCGACCTCGGCGTCTCGGAGATCAACTTCACCGGCACCGTGTCGCCCACCGCGTCGTCGCCGCTCGGCGTCGTCGCCGATGCCACGCTGACCGTCAGCAACATGGCGGGGCTCATCGGCGAGCTGCAGGCCATGGGGCCGATGGGGCAGGACGTGGTGCAGGGCCTGACGGTGCTGCAAACCATGGGCGAAGTGTCGCAGACCGGCGAAGGCCAGTCGCTGCACTCCTACCACTTCCAGGCCACCGATGCCGGCCAGGTGCTGCTGAACGGCAACGACATGGGCCCGATGATGGGTCAGCTCATGCAGTAACGGCCGAACGAGGCCACAGATCGCGGGCGGCCCCCACGCGGGTCCGCCCGGCCCAGCGCAAGCCCGGCCGGCGACCCACCGGCCGGGTTTCGCACATCTTGGGCACCGCCCGCCCGGCCGCACGTGCTGCAAATGTGGTGCTTGCCCGACTTTGGCCTCGGAAACACCGTTCCATCACCCAGGTTGGTCCGCGTCGTGTCCCTTATTGGTGTTACATAGGGCGCGATCGACCTTCCGAGATCGCCCGACCGATCGACCGCGGCTCCGCCCGGTTTGGAACGCCAGGGCCACAGGAACGATCCGCAAAGAGAGAGAGGGGACCCACATGTCACACCGCCTGCTGCTCGCCGGCACTGCGCTGTTCGCGCTGGCCGTCGCTTCGCCGGCCCTGGCCGACGACTATCCGTCCGATGCCTCCACCGCCGGCACCATCGCCGCCGGCGGAATCGTCTCCGGCAATCTGGAAGTTTCCGGCGATCGCGACTGGTTCGCCATCGACCTGGCGCCCGGCGCACCGGTGGAAATCAGCCTGGAGGGCGCACCGACCGGCGCCGGCAGCCTGAGCGACCCGTTCCTCGCCGTGTACAACGCCAACGGTGAGGAAATCGCCTACAACGACGACAGCAACGGCACCTTCAACAGCTTCCTGCTGCTCACCGTCGACAGCGCCGGCACCTACTATGTGTCGGCCGAAGCCTTCGGGTCCGCCACCGGCACCTACACCCTGTCCGTCACCGCCACCGAGCCGCTGGACGACGATTTCGCCGCCGCCATCGATGGTGCGGGCACCGTCACCCCCGGCCAGCCGGCGACCGGCGCCATCGAAATCGGCGGCGACGAGGACTGGTTCGCGCTCCAGGTTACCGCCGGGCAGCGCTACGTGATCGACATGGAAGGCACGCCGACCAATGCCGGCAGCCTGCCCGACCCCTACCTCTACCTGTATGACGACACCGGGGCCGAGATCGACTGGAACGACGACGGCGGCCTGGACTTCAACTCCCGCCTGACCTTCACGCCGGATGCCACGGGCACCGTCTATATCGGTGCGGCCGCCTATGCCGGCAATGTCGGCACCTACACCCTGACGGTCGCCGAAACCGAGGCGCCGGAAGACGACTATCCGGCCACCGCGTCGACCACCGGCAGCGTCACCGTCGGCCAGCCGGTGACCGGCGAGATCGAGGTGCCCGACGACGAAGACTGGTTTGCGCTGCAGGCCGAAGCGGGGATGAGCTACCGCATCGATATGGAAGGCACGCCGACCAATGCCGGCAGCCTGCCCGACCCGTACCTCTACCTCTATGACTCCTCGGGCATGGAGGTCGACTGGAACGACGACGGCGGCGAGGCCTTCAACTCGCAGATCACCTTCACCCCCGATGCGCCCGGCACCTACTACATCGGCGCCGCCGCCTTCGCCAGTAACACCGGCACCTACACCCTGACGGTGAGCGAATTCGTGCCGCCGCCGGATGACTATGCCAGCGACACCGGCACCGCCGGCTATGTGTCCGTCGGCTCCAGCGCCACCGGCGAGATCGAAGTGGCCTACGATGCCGACTGGTTCGCCGTGGACCTGGAGGCCGGGGTCACCTACGTGATCACCCAGGAAGGCACGCCCACCGCCATGGGCACCCTGCCCGACCCCTATGTCGCCATCTACGACGACGCCGGCTACGAGCTGGACTGGAACGACGACGGCGGTTCGGGCTTCAACTCCCGCCTGCTGTACACGCCCTCCTACAGCGGCCTGCACTTCGTGGAAGGCGGGGCCTACGGCAGCAACACGGGCACCTACACCATCGCGGTGGAAGAGTTCGTGGTGCCGGAAGGCGATGTCGGCGAAACGCCGGAAACCGCCGGCTACATGAACGTCAACGAGCCGATGTACGGCGCGCTGGACTACAGCGGCGACATCGACGTGTACGCCGTGGAGCTGACCCAGGGTGTGACCTACACCATCTCCATGGAAGGCACGCCGACCGGTGCCGGCACGCTCGGCGACCCGTACCTCTACCTGTACGACGACTACTTCTCGGTGATCGACGCCAACGATGACGGCGGCACCGACTTCAACAGCCTGATCACCTACACCGCCGACTACAGCGGCACCTATTATGTCGGCGCGGAAGCGTTCGCCGACGGCACCGGCACCTACACGCTGACGGTGTCGGGCGGCGCCGGCGGCAACACCGGTGGCCCGGTGGGCGACGTGGTAGCCGTGGAGGTCGACCTGGTGGGCGGCGGTACGCTGCGCATCGAAGTGCCGCGGGACGAGATCGACGGTATCGAGACCATCCGCATCCGCCCGTAGTAAGCCCGGCCCGGCGATCCGGCTGCCCCGTTGCGGGCGGCCGGGTCGGCAGCCGCGGTACCCATGCAGACCAGGATTGCCCGTGCCGCCCCGGCGGTGCGGGCGTTCTTGTTTTTCGGCGGTCCGGACCGCCGCTCCGTCCCCTCCAGCCCTCGGCCTGGCCAGCTTCGATAGGCTGCGGTGCCAGGGCACAGGGCGGTGGCCACGGGGAGAACCGAAGCAGCATGCCGCCCCTGCCGCCCCTTAGGTGCGGGCGTTCTTGCCTTTGCCCTTGGCCCAGCCGGGTCCGGGCATTGGCGTGGCCAGGGTGCAGGGCGGTGGTCGAGGGGAACCGAAGCGGACCGCCCATGCCGCTCCGGCGGTACGGGCGTTCTTGCCTTTGCCAAGGGCGCCCGCGTATCTTTCGCGCCGGCGCCGCAGTAGCTCAGTTGGTAGAGCACGGCATTCGTAATGCTGGGGTCGGGGGTTCGAGTCCCTCCTGCGGCACCATTAGAGCGTCCAGTTCGGTTCCTGGAAGCCCGATAGAACAGCGCAACTGCCTATCAGGCAACGATTTTCCGAAGATCCGTTGTCCGTTGGTATCCGAGCCATTTGTTGGTATCGTCGTTGGCTTGATGGCCTCCTGGGCAGGCGAGATACCAACACCCATGCCGCTCACCGACCGGCAGATCCGATCCTTCAAACCCGCTGCGCAACCAGCGAAGCACAGCGACGGCGGCGGCCTGCACGTGCTCGTCACGCCCAACGGGTCAAAACTCTGGCGACTGTCCTACCGATTCGACGGCAAACAGAAGACCCAGGCCCTGGGCGCCTACCCGGCCATCTCACTTGCGGATGCCCGCCAGAAGCGCGATGCAGCGAAGTCCCTGCTGGCTTCCGGCCTCGATCCATCCCAACAGGCCAAGCTGGAGAAGATTCGCCAACAGGTCGCCCGCTCCAATACGTTCGCTGCGGTGGCGGAGGCGTTTTTTGCCAAGGTCGAGCGCGAGGGCAAATCCGAGCAGACCCTGACCAAGAAGCGATGGCTTATCAGCTTGGCCCTACCCGATTTGGGCCGCCGCCCCATCACAGAGATCACGGCGGCTGAAGTGCTGATCCCGCTGCGCAAGGTGGAAGCCCGCGGCAACTACGAAACCGCCCGCCGGCTGCGCGCCACCATCGGCCAGATCTTCTGCTACGCGATCGCGAACCAACAGGCGGAGAACGACCCGACATATGGCCTCAGGGGTGCGCTGGTCACACCGAAGGTAACGCACCGGCCCGCATTGACCGAACGCGCGGCGTACGGGGAGTTGTTGCGCGCAATCTGGGACTATCAGGGCATGTCGCCAACAAAGTGTGCCCTTCAACTCATGGCGCTCCTCTACCCGCGACCGGGCGAATTGCGGCAGGCCGAGTGGTCGGAATTCGATCTGGAGGGGCGGACGTGGTCGATCCCCGCGGCGCGGATGAAGATGCGGCGCGACCACCGCAAGCCGCTGCCGGTGGCCGCGGTCGACATCCTGACGGAGGTTCACAAGCTCACCGGCTGGGGATCGTATGTCTTCCCGGCGATCCACACCAAGCTGCGGCCGATGAGCGAGAACACGCTGAATGCCGCCCTCCGGCGCATGGGGTTCGACAAATCGGAAGCCACCTCTCATGGTTTCCGGGCCTCGGCATCCAGCCTGCTGAACGAAAGCGGCCTCTGGCACCCTGACGCCATCGAAGCCGAACTGGCCCATGTCGGCGCCGATGAAGTCCGCCGCGCCTACCACCGTTCGCTCTATTGGGACGAACGGGTGCGGATGGCCGACTGGTGGGCGGGACAAATCGACGAGATGCGCATTGGCAACCGAATGGCTTGGATGTGATCGTATGGACAGCTTGGACTACTGGCGCCTTTGCGAAGATTTGACGGTATTCCAAGCAGCCATGCTGGTGGTCGGGTCTGATCCGTCAGTTGATAGTTTCCAAATTGAGAGAGATACGGCCGATTTCCGGCCTCACGGCTACGATGCTGCGAAGCATGCGATCAAACGAGCACTGCTTTCGCAGGCTATCGATGGCAATATTGTGAATGAATACCATGAAAACCCGGAGTCAGAGTATCCAGAAAGGGTACCCGACACAGTCGACATTGATTCGTCGATCGTGGTTGTCGAATCGCTGAAGTCATGGCTCGTGTCCCGCGGATTTGCGACTGGGTTCTTCTTCCCGCAAGGGGCATCTGGTCCCGCCTACCTAGATCGGAAGAACGAGCGGTACGCGCCCAAACTCGCTGCTGCCGTTCGCGCTTGGATGGCGACGGACGGCGACGACGTTGTCAGGGGGAAGTCCCCCAAGCAAGCGCTTACAAAATGGCTTCGAGAGAATGCGGCAACGTTCGGTTTGACCGACGAGGACGGCAAGCCGAACGAAACCGGGATTGAAGAGGTGGCCAAAGTTGCCAATTGGCGGCCGCTAGGGGGTGCCCCCAAGACCCCCGGGTAGGAACCCACCCACCCCTTAAGTACATGCAATAAGGGAGAAAATTTGGGCTTGGCGTAAGGTTCAGCACTCTTCGATTGCGGAACCTGCGGCAGGTTCCAGGCTGATTGGACAGGGTTTTCTACATCCCGCCCGGCTATCACGGACACGACGGGGAGATCAGATCTCGTGCAGTTCAAACGCACGAGGTCACACGATGGCAGACCCTGCCGGACCAGCTCTTCTTCGCCTTTCGCAGATCATCGCACCGGACGGGCCGATTCCCGTCAGCAAGTCTACTTGGTGGGCCGGCACCAAGGACGGACGTTTTCCGAAACCGGTGAAGCTCGGCGCGCGCATCACTGTTTGGCGCGTGGAGGATATCCAGGCACTGCTTCGCAACGGCTGCCCGGAATAGTCCGATGGCTGGTGTTGCCCCCACCTGGCGGCGCGTGAAGACCCACCGCACCTACACGGTGGAAGAAGCGGCCCGCGTGTTCGGTGTGCACAAGAACACCATCCGCTCATGGCTGCGGGAGGGACTGGAGCCGCTCGACCAGAATCGGCCCCTCTTGATCCACGGGGCGACGCTCGCTGCCTTCCTGAAGCAGCGCTCTGCGGCGCGGAAGCACCCGTGCCGCCCTGATGAATTCTACTGCTTCAGGTGCCGCGCCCCGCGCCTGCCGGCCTTCGGCATGGTGGATGCGATCCACGATGGCCGGTCCGGAATCGACCTGACGGCGCTGTGCGACACCTGCGAGACCGTCATGCATAAGCGCTCGTCCCGCAGCCTTCTCGCGGCCCCACCGACGTCCTGGACGATCCAGCACCAAAGAGCACGGGAAGACCTAACAGATGCTGTTGGTCTCCCTCAGAACTGTGATTTGGAGTAGACGGCCATGGCGACGGAAAAGCACAACGCCGATAACGAGCGGCTGAAGCGCCGGTACTTCGCCTATCTGCGCGAAGCAAAGGGCCTCAGCGAGGCGTCGATCGACAAGGCAGCCGCCGCGATCGACCGGTTCGAAGGCTATACCAAGCGGCGCGGCTTCGACAGGTTTCACATCCAACAGGCCATCGCCTTCAAGGCCCACCTGCTGGAGCAGAGGCACGCCCGATCCGGCGAACGTCTGTCAGCCGCAACGCTCCATGGCACCCTGGCGACGCTGCGGGCCTTCTTCGTCTGGCTGGCGGACCAGCCCGGCTTCCGTACCCGCATCCGCTACGCCGATGCCGAGTATTTCAGCCTGTCGGATCGTGAAACCCGCATCGCCAAGACGAAGCGGGAATCTCCGGTGCCGACGCTTGAACAGGTCCGGGCCGCCCTAGCTGCCATGCCGGCGGACACCGATATCGCTCGGCGCGATCGGGCGCTGATCGCCTTCGCCCTTCTCACCGGCGCGCGCGACGGCGCCATCGCCTCGCTGAAAATCAAGCACGTGGACATTGCCCACCGGCGCATCGTCCAGGATGCCCGCGAGGTGGCCACCAAGCGGGGCAAGACCATCACGACGTGGTTCTTTCCGGTGGGCGAGGACACTGAGCAAATGGTGGTCGATTGGGTGCGTCACCTCACCGACGATCTGCTGTTCGGCCCGTCCGATCCCCTGTTTCCCGCAACACAGGTTGCCGTCGGATCGTCGGGTGGGTTCGAAGCGGTAGGGATCAGCCGCACCCACTGGTCCAATGCCGGCCCGATCCGCCGGATCTTCAGGGACGCCTTCGCCGCAGTCGGCTTGCCCAACTTCACGCCGCACAGTTTCCGCAAGACCCTGGCGATGCTGGGCGAACGCCTGTGCCGCACGCCGGAGGAGTTCAAGGCCTGGTCCCAGAACCTCGGTCACGATCAGGTTCTGACCACCTTCACCAGCTACGGTACCATCCCGGCGCACAGACAGGCGGAGCTGATCCGATCGATCGGCCGCGATGATGCCCCCGGCGATGTGGAGACACTGAAGCGAAAGCTGCAGGCGCTGTTGAACCGGTAGAGTCCCGCCCCCCGCGCAACCGGGGCCTTTGGGACCCGGCATGGGCGCGCTACAACGGACCATCCCGCAGCGGGGCACGTTCAACAAGGGGCAATCAAGATGGCCAGAGGCAGGCCACGCAAGACCGGTTCATCGGCCGACACGAAGACGCCCCCTAACGGTAACGGCCAAAGCTTCGAGGCACAGCTTTTTCTAGCCGCCGACAAGCTGCGCAAGAACCTGGAACCGTCGGACTACAAGCACGTCGTCCTCGGCCTGATCTTCCTGCGCCACATCTCCCAAAGCTTCGAGGCCAAACACGCAGCCTTGCTGAAGGACGATTCCCAGGCCGCCGAAGACCGCGATGAGTACGAAGCGGAAAACATCTTCTGGGTGCCCAAGGAAGCCCGCTGGACCCACCTGCAAGCCAACGCCAAGCAGCCAACCATCGGCAAGCTGATCGATGAAGCCATGGCCGCCATCGAGGCGCACAACCCGCCGCTGAAGGGCGTGCTGCCGAAGGACTACAACCGCCCGGCGCTCGACAAGGTGATGGTCGGCGAATTGATCGACCTGATCTCCGGCATCGCCTTGCATGAGGAAGGGGCGCAGGCCCGCGACCTGCTGGGCAAGGTCTATGAATATTTTCTCGGCGGGTTCGCCGGCTCCGAAGGCAAGCGCGGGGGCGAGTTCTACACGCCGCGCTCCGTCGTCCGCGTGCTGGTGGAGATGCTGGAGCCGTTCCCCAACCCCGCCCGCCGGGTGGAAGGGCGCGTCTACGACCCCTGCTGCGGGTCAGGCGGCATGTTCGTGCAGGCCGAACGCTTTCTGGAAGCCCATGGCGGGCGCATCGGGCAGCTCGCCATCTATGGCCAGGAAAGCAACTACACCACCTGGCGCCTGGCCAAGATGAACCTGGCCGTGCGCGGCATCGATGCCACCGGCATTGCCTGGAACAACGAAGGCAGCTTCCACAAGGACGCCTGGCGCGACAAACGGTTCGACTTCATCCTGGCCAACCCGCCGTTCAACGTATCGGACTGGGGCGGGGAGCGGCTGCGCGAGGATCCCCGTTGGGCCTACGGCACTCCGCCCGCCGGCAACGCCAACTATGCCTGGCTGCAGCACATCCTGTGGCACCTGGCGCCCACCGGCACCGCCGGCGTGGTGCTGGCCAACGGCTCCATGTCGTCCGCCCAGAGCGGGGAGGGGGAAATCCGCCGCGCCATGGTGGAAGGCGACGTGGTGGACTGCATGATCGCCCTGCCCGGCCAGCTTTTCTATTCCACCCAGATCCCCGCCTGCCTGTGGTTTTTGACCAAGACCAAGGCCAACGGCCATGGGGCGGGCGGTGGCGCTGTCGGCCAGAAGACGTTTCGTGATCGGCGCGGCCAGGTGCTGTTCATCGATGCGCGCAAGCTGGGCCACATGGTGGACCGCACGCGCCGCGAATTCGCCGATGCAGACATCGCCCGCATCGCCTCCACCTACCATGCATGGCGGGAAGGCACGGGCTACGAAGACGTGCCCGGCTTCTGCAAGGCCGCGACGCTGGAGGAGATCCGCTCCCACAACCACGTGCTGACCCCCGGCCGCTATGTCGGCACCGCGGCGGCGGAAGAAGACGACGTGCCGTTCGCCGAGCGTTTCGCCGCCCTGAAGGCCACCCTGGCGGACCAATTCGCCGAGGCCGACACGCTGTCTGCCCGAATCCAGGCTAAGCTGGAGGAGGTGGGGGCAGATGAGTGAATGGCCTTTTCATCCCCTCAGCGCGTTTGTCGATCCTAAGCGGTCAATTTGCTATGGCATCGTTCAGCCTGGCTCCAAAACAGAAAATGGCACTCCAATTATAAGAGTGAACAATTTCCAAGGTGGGAGCCTGAATACAGACGAAGTGCTCAGGGTCGAACCATCTATCGAACAGAAATACACCCGCTCGCGCTTGCGTGGCGGGGAAATCCTTCTGACACTCGTCGGCACAATGGGACTGACAGCTATTGTTCCCAAGGAATTGGCAGGATGGAACGTTGCGCGAGCAGTTGGCGTCGTACCGCTCCGAAGTGATGCAGACGTGCGCTGGATTAATTTTGTTCTGCGCAGTGGGCCTGCGCAAGAATTCATAAAAACCCGCGCGAATACGACAGTACAAGCCACATTTAATCTTCGGGATTTAGCTCTTTTGCCGATTCCGCTACCACCTAACCCGATGCGGTCATCCATGACGGCACTGCTGTCTGGGCTCGACGACAAGATCGAGTTGAACCGACGGATGAATGAGACGCTGGAGGCGATGGCGCGGGCGATCTTCAAGGACTGGTTCGTGGATTTCGGCCCGACCCGGGCGAAGGCGGAAAGCCGCCCGCCCTACCTTGCCCCCCACATCTGGTCCCTCTTCCCCGACCGCCTCGACGACGAAGACAAGCCGGAGGGGTGGCCTCTGGGTTTACTGAAGGACATTATTGTTCTGCAAAGAGGATTTGATCTTCCGAAATCAGGGCGCACCGACGGGGATTATCCGGTAATTGCCGCAAGCGGAGTAAATGGAACTCATATCGAGGCAAAAGTCTCTGGCCCTGGCGTGGCAACCGGCCGAAGCGGCATCCTTGGAGAAACATTCTACATCCACGATGATTTCTGGCCTCTGAACACATCACTTTGGGTCAAGGAGTTTCCGAAATCATCCCCGGTACACGCCTATTTCCTAATTCAGACACTCGACTTCGCATCGTTCAACTCGGGCTCAGCCGTTCCAACACTCAATCGGAACCACGTCCACAGCCTTCTCATGCCCATTACCCCTAAAGGCATCGTGCAGGCATTTGATGACGTAGTTGAGCCGCTCTTGAAGCAACAACGCCACAATGAATTGGAGACCCGCACCCTCGCCCAGACCCGGGACTTGCTGTTGCCCAAGCTGGTGTCCGGCGAAATCCGCCTGCGCGATGCCGAAAAGGCGGTGGAGGCGGTGGCGTGACACCTGTCCACTACCACACGCAGGGGTTCCCTCCGGCAGATCTCGATTGGCCGCGCCTCATCCCGTTGATCGGCCCGGCCAATGCCGCCATCGCCCGGCTGGAAGGGGTGCTGCAAGGCATTCCCAACCCCGATGTAATGCTGGCCCCCCTGACCGCGCGGGAAGCAGTGCTGTCCAGCCGCATCGAAGGCACCCAGGCCACTTTGGGTGAAGTGCTGGAATTCGAAGCCGAAGGCGATCTGCAAGACGAAAGCACGCCGAAGAAGGCCGATATCCGGGAAGTACTGAACTATCGGGCCGCCCTGCGCGAAGCGACCCGGTTGATGGAAAAGCTTCCACTGTCGCAGCGGTTGGTCAAGCTGACCCATGCCGTGCTGATGCAAGGCGTGCGCGGACGCAACAAAGCCCCCGGCGAATACCGGCGCATCCCCAACTGGATCGGCCCGGCCGGCAGTTCCATGGACAGTGCACGGTTCATCCCCTGCGGTGCCGATGTCCTGCAGGGTGCGATGGATGCCTGGGAAACCTATCTGCACGCCAGGCAACCGGACCTGCTGGTGCAACTGGCCATCGCTCACGCCGAGTTTGAAGCAATCCACCCCTTTCTGGATGGCAACGGCCGTTTGGGTCGCCTGCTTGTGCCGTTGTTTCTGAAGAATGCCGAACTTCTTTCGCGGCCAAATTTCTATATCAGCGAATATCTTGAGAGCCTGCGAGTTGAGTACTACGATCGACTACTGGCCGTTTCACGCGATGGTGACTGGACCGGCTGGTGTATATTTTTTCTGACCGCCTTAACCGAACAGGCCAAGTCAAACCAATCGAAGGCGCAATCTATCTTGGCGCTCTACCAACAAAGGAAAGATTGGATCGTAGAAGTTACCCATTCGCAGTATGCCATTCGCGCGTTAGATTGGATGTTTGGAAAGCCGATTTTTCGAACCTCTGATTTCATCAACACGGCGGAAGTCCCGGAACCGACCGCCAAGAGGATCTTGCGGGAGGTGCGCGACGCGGGGCTTCTGCGCGAAATCCGGGCTTCGAGTGGCCGGCGCGCGGCCGTGCTGGCCTTTGTCGAATTGGTTAACATCGTTGAGGGCGAGCAGGTGGTTTGAGGAGCGTCCGTGAGACACAAGCCAGTTTGTGGATCATAAATGCCGATTCATGATCCACAACTCGGTTTGCTGTGCATCGGTGATCCACAAGCCGAAGAGTGACGGTCATGCTGGTGATCGCGGAATCCCATGTCGAAAAGGCCGCCCTTCACTGGCTGGAGGTGCTGGGCTATGGCGTGCGGGCTGGTGCGGACATCGCCCCCGACGCGCTGGCTGCTGAACGGGCGAGCTACGGCGACGTGGTCCTGTCCGCCCGCCTTGCCGAGGCTGTCGCGCGGCTGAACCCGGACATCCCCGAAGAGGCCCGCGCCGAGGCGCTGCGGTCCCTGTTCCGGACGGAATTCCCCGGGCTGGTCGAAGAAAACCGGCGTCTGCATGGCCTGATCACCCTCGGCGTGCCGGTGGAGTTCTACGGCGAAGACGGGGTCATCAAGGGCGACCACGTGCGCCTGGTCGACTTCGACGATCCGGACGCCAACGACTGGGTCGCCGTCAACCAATTCACCGTGATCGAAGCCGGGGTCACCCGCCGCGCCGATATAGTGGTGTTCCTCAACGGATTGCCGATCGCCGTCCTGGAACTGAAGAACGCGGGGGATGAGCACGCCACGCTCGATGCCGCCTTCAACCAGCTCCAGACCTACAGATCCCACATCCCCGCGCTGTTTCGCACCAACGCCGCCCTGGTCATCTCCGACGGGTTGGCAGCCCGCATCGGCTCGCTGACCGCGGACCGGGAGCGATTCATGCCGTGGCGGACCATCGACGGCGAGGATCTGGCGCCCAAGGGCAAGCCGGAGCTGGAAATCCTGCTGAAAGGGGTGTTCGAGAAGCGCCGCCTGCTGGAGCTGATGCGCGACTTGATCGTGTTCGGCGAAGGCCCGAACGGCCTGGTCAAGATCCTGGCCGGCTATCACCAGTTCCACGCGGTGCGCCGGGCGGTGGCCCGCACGCTGGATGCCACGGCGCCGGCGGGTGACCGGCGCGTCGGGGTGATCTGGCACACCCAGGGCTCCGGCAAGAGCCTGCTGATGGCCTTCTACGCCGGCAAGATCATCAAGCATCCGACCATGGCCAACCCGACCCTGGTTGTGCTGACCGATCGCAACGACCTGGACGACCAGTTGTTCGCCACCTTCTCCCTGTGCCGCGACCTGCTGCGCCAAACCCCGCAGCAGGCGGAAAGCCGGGACCACCTGCGCGCCTTGCTCGACCGCCCGTCCGGCGGCGTCATCTTCACAACGCTGCAGAAGTTCCAGCCGATAGAGGGCGAGGCCGCCGTGCCGGCGCTGACCGATCGGCGGAATGTCGTGGTCGTCGCCGACGAGGCCCACCGCAGCCAGTATGGCATGAAGGCGAAGGTGGCCCGCAAGACCGGCGACATCTCCTACGGCTTCGCCAAGTACATGCGCGATGCGCTGCCCCACGCCTCGTTCATCGGCTTTACCGGAACGCCGATTGAGCATGGCGATGTCAACACGCCCGCGGTGTTCGGCGACTACATCGATATCTACGACATCGCCCGCGCGGTGGACGACGGGGCGACGGTGCCGATCTACTACGAAAGCCGGCTCGCCCGGATCGACCTGCCCGACGACGAAAAGCCGAAGATCGATGCGGAGATCGCCGAGCTGACGGAGGATTGCTCGGAAGGCGAAGAAGAACGGCTCAACCGCCAGTTCACCCGCATCGAAGCCGTCGTCGGCACCGAACAGCGCTTGGCGCTGATCGCCCAGGACCTGGTGGCGCATGTGGAAGCGCGGTTCGCCGCACTCGACGGCAAGGCCATGATCGTGTGCATGAGCCGGCGGATCTGCGCAGCGCTGTACAACGCCCTCATCGCCCTGCGCCCGGATTGGCACAGCGACGACGACAAGGCGGGTGCGCTTAAGGTCGTCATCACCGGCGGACCGACCGATCCCGAAGCCCTGCAGCCGCATATCGGCAAGAAGCCCAAGGCGCGGCGCGAGGAGCTGGCCAAACGCTTCAAGAAGGCCGACGACCCGCTGAAAATCGTCATCGTGCGCGACATGTGGCTGACCGGCTTCGACGTGCCGGCGCTGCACACGATGTACGTCGACAAGCCCATGCGCGGGCACGGGCTGATGCAGGCGATTGCGCGGGTCAACCGGGTGTTCCGGGACAAGCCCGCCGGGCTGATCGTCGATTACATCGGCATCGCACAGAACCTGAAGAGTGCCTTGGGCGACTATTCCGGTGACGATCGGGGCGAGACGGGCATCGACGAATCCGAAGCCATCAGGGTGTTGCAGGAGAAGTACGAGATCGTCCGGGACATGTTCCGGCCCGGTGCTTCCGACGGCTTCGACTACCGCCCCGCCCTCGCCGCCGACGCCACAGCGCAGCGGCGCCTTGTAGTCATGGCCGGTGCCATCGACTGGGTCCTGACCATCCAGCAGGAAGCCGCCGCCCAAGAGAAATCGGAGGAGGCGAAGAAGCGGGCGCACCGGCGCTTTGCCGATGCCGTGCTGGCGCTCACCAAGGCCTTCGCCCTGGCCGCGGCCAGTGATGAAGCGCGGACTATCCGCGATGAAGTCGGCTTCTTCCAGGCCATCCGAGCCGCGCTCGGAAAGAGCACAGGCAATATCGGCAAGAGTGCTGCCGAGCGCGAATTCGCCATCCAGCAGGTGATCAGCCGCGCCGTCGTGTCGACGGAGATCATCGACATTCTGAAGGCGGCCGGCCTGGAAACACCGGACATCTCCATCTTGTCGGACGAGTTTCTCGCCGAAGTCCGCCAGATGGAAAAGAAGAACCTGGCGCTGGAAGCGCTGCGCAAGCTGATCAATGGCGAGGTGCGGTCCCAGTCCAGACAGAACGTCACCCAGGCCAAGGCCTTCTCCGACCGCCTGGAAGCGGCGATTGGGCGATACCACACCAACGCCTTGACGACCGTTGAGGTCCTGGAAGAGCTGCTGGCGCTGGCCAAGGACATCCAGCAAGCCCACAAGCGCGGCGCGGAGTCAGGCCTGAGCCGTGAAGAGATCGCTTTCTACGATGCCTTGGCCGACAATGAGAGCGCACGCGACCTTATGGGCGATGCGAGCCTTTGGGTGATCGCCCATGAACTGCTGAAGTCGATCAAGGCCAATGTCACCGTCGACTGGATGCACAGGAACTCGGCGCGGGCCAACATCCGGCGGCATGTGAAGCGCATCCTGCGGAAATACGGCTATCCGCCGGACCTGCAGGATGCCGCCGTTCAGAACGTCTTGCAGCAGGCTGAAGCGATGTCGGCGCAGCTTGCCGCCACTCTGTAGGGAGGGTGCCCAAGCCGTCAGGCGGCCGTGTTTGTTGGTACATCTGTTGGCATGTTCGGGATGCACCTTCGAGAAATTGACATTTCTACAATGTGATACGAACAGATTGCGATGCCCTCCTGCGCCCGGACACATAGGTGACAGGTTG
>JAGQRL010000257.1 GCA_020425485.1 Rhodospirillaceae bacterium | reverse complement strand
GGCCGGGTGGGGGAGTGGGCTGGAACCGACCGAACAACAAGACCCTAAATCCGCACCACCTTGCCGGGGTTGAGGATGTTCTGCGGGTCGAGCGCCTGCTTGATGGCGCGCATCACCGCCAAACCCCCGCCGTGCTCGGTTTCCATGAAGCCCAGCTTGCCGTAGCCGACGCCGTGCTCGCCGGTGCAGGTGCCGCCGGCCGCCAGGGCGCGGTTGACCATGCGGGCGTGCAGCGCTTCGGCGCGTTCCACCTCCTCGGGGTCGGCGGTGTCCACCACCAGGCACAGGTGGAAATTGCCGTCGCCCACATGGCCCACCAGCGGCCCCAGCAGGTCGCTTTCCACCAGGTCGCGCTTGGTCTCCACCACGCATTCGGCGAGCTTGGAGATGGGCACGCACACATCCGTCGGCATGCCCTTGCAGCCGGGCCTCAGCGCAATGGCGGCGTAATAGGCATCGTGGCGGGCCTGCCACAGGCGCGAGCGTTCCTCCGGCAAAGTGGCCCATTGGAAATCCGACCCGCCGTGCTCGCCCGCCAGCTCCGCCACCGTTTCGGCCTGCTCCGCCACGCTGGCCTGGCTGCCGTGGAATTCGAAGAACAGGGTGGGCTGCACCGGGTAGTCGAGCTTGGAGTAGCGGTTCACCGCATCCATCTCCACCTCGTCCAGCAGCTCGATGCGGGCCACCGGCACGCCCATCTGGATGGTCTCGATCACCGTGTCCACCGCCGCGGCGATGTCCGGGAAGGCGCACACTGCCGCCGACATGGCTTCCGGCACGCCGTGCAGGCGCAAGGTCACCTCGGTGATGATGCCGAGCGTGCCTTCGGAGCCCACCAGCAGCCGCGTCAGGTCGTAGCCGGCCGACGATTTGCGGGCGCGCGTGCCGGTTTTCACGATGCTGCCGTCGGCCATCACCGCGGTCAGGCCCAGCACGGCATCGCGCATGGTGCCGTAGCGCACCGCGTTGGTGCCGGAAGCACGGGTGGCGGCCATGCCGCCCAGGGTGGCGTCGGCCCCCGGATCGATGGGGAAGAACAGCCCGGTGTCGCGCAGATGGGTGTTGAGCTGCTTGCGGGTGACGCCGGCTTCCACCGTGCAGTCGAGGTCCGGCACCGACAGCCGCACCACCCGGTTCATCCCCGACAGGTCGATGGAGATGCCGCCGGTGAGCGCGCCGACGCCGCCTTCCAGCGAGGTGCCGACGCCGAAGGGGATCACCGGCACGCCATGGGCGGCACAGCAGCGCACCACCGCCGCCACCTCTTCGGTGGACTCCGCGTATACCACCGCATCGGGCGGCAGCACCGGGTGGTAGCTTTCGTCGCGGCCATGGGCTTCGCGGGCCGCCGCGTCGGTGGCCAGGCGCTTGCCGAACAGCCCTGCAAGCTCGGCGATCACGGCAGCCGCCGAGTTCGGCATGGAGTGGGCTTGGCGTGCGGGCGTCGGCATCTGGCATCCTTACGTTAGATGCCTCAACTTTAGGCAGGCGTGCGGGTGTCCGGCAAGCCACACCCGTGCTCATGACGATCCACGATGCGTCAGATCAGATGGACCGGCATACATCTCGGTGCGTAACGAATTCGCCGCCAATTGCAGATATATGGCGAAATGTGCAATTGTAATCCGCCAATTGCAGGTTGGAGCAATCATGGACGCCAGTACGTTCGTAGCCTCAAGGACAGGCCATCTTGTGCCGACGATCAGTGGCGCCTCAGCTTTCGTCCCTGCCAAGCTACCGCCTGCTTCATTGGATTTTGGCGCCTTGTTGCCCGCAGCCGCCCGAGCCGCCTTGGCCGTGGGAGAGCTGAGTGGGATTGGTCGTACGCTCCAGAATCCATATCTGTTGGTACGCCCGTTCATGCGCAAAGAAGCGGTTGCGTCCTCCAAGATTGAAGGAACTGTCACAACGCTTTCTGAACTATTCTTGTTTGAAGTTGATGCCGAGAAAAAGCAGTCGTCACATGACGCAAGAGAAGTCTGGAACTATGTCCGGGCTCTTGAGTATTCGCTAAATAGAATCAAAGAGATACCGCTATCGTTGCGACTGATTAGGGAAGCGCATACAATCTTGCTGGCCGGAGTTTCACGAAGCCGCGGAGCGGGAATCATTCCGGGGCAATTCAAGCGAGATCAGAACTGGATCGGCTCTCGCGTAATCCAGAATGCACGCTATGTGCCTCCACCCCCAAGAGAATCAGAAATATGCATGGGTGAATTGGAGAAATACCTGCATGACACCGATGACAGCATGCCGCTTCTAATAAAACTTGCACTTGTACACTATCAGTTTGAAGCGATTCACCCATTTCCTGATGGCAATGGCCGAGTTGGTCGCCTCCTAATCCCTCTGATAATGTGCGAGCGAGAAGAAATCTCGCAGCCATTGCTGTACCTAAGCCCCTTCTTTGAGAATAATTATGACCAATATATTGACTTAATGCTAGATGTTAGCCGGTATGGACGTTGGGAGGCATGGATTGAGTTTTTTCTCAGAGCGATTGAGGCAAGCGCCAGAACGGCGATTGCAACAACGTCGAAGCTGCGAGACTTGCAAGTGGAGTATCATTCGCGCGTGCAACAAGCCCGCTCATCTGCACTCCTTGGGCAAATTATCGACTTACTCTTTGAACATCCGGCCATCACGATTCCTCGAGCAGCACAGGCACTCAACATTGCATACAATGCAGCAAAGAACAATGTTCAGAGATTGGTCGACCATGGCATTGTCGCACAGTCGCCGTTCGACACGCGACCGCGAGTATTTATTGCGAACGAAATAGTATCTGTCCTATCCCACTGATTGTCTAATCTATTCGGGACCCACCGCCATGCCCCTTCGCCCGTTCCGCCTGATGCGCCTGCTTGCCGCCTGCGCCGCGGGGTCCGCCCTCGTCGCCTGCAGCCTGTTCACCGGTGCGAACCCCGGCGATCCGCCACCGATGCAGACAACCGCGTCGGCATCCGCCACCGCGACGGCCACCACCGCGACCGCAGCTCTGGATGCGGCCGTGGCCGATCTGCCGGCTGCCACCAGCCCGGTCGCCACCCTGCTGCGGGAGCCCGGCCCCGAAACCTGCATGCCGTGGAACCAGGCCTATGCCGAAACGGTGCTGCGGTTACACACGCAGATGATGGTCACCAGCCTGTCGTGCGACGACGCCTACCAGCGGCCCGCCCTCTATAACGACTATCGCCGCTTCACCGCCGAGCGCGCCGACCTGCTGCGCCAGGCCGAAACCACCACATCGGCCCGCCTCACCCGCACCGATGAGGATTTCGATACCTACCGCACGGGCATGGCCAACGCCGAAGCCCAGCTTGCCGGCGATGTCGGCGTCGGCGTCTATTGTGCGGCCCGCCAGGCGCGCTTCCACACCATGGAAACCGGGGACTTCAGCGAATACGCGCTGGCGCTCACCATGCGCCGGCTGTCGAGCATCGGCGGCTGCGAAGCCTCGCCCAACGCGTCGACCGACGACACGCCATGACAGTGCCGCTTTTGCGGCGCCCACTGGCAGGATGATCCGACCGCTCGCGACCTTCTGCCTGCTCGCCGCCATGGCCGGGCTCGGCGGCTGCACCACCCTGGGCGACCAGGCCACCAGCGCGCAGACGCTGATGGTGGGCCTGCCCAAATCCGATCTCCTGGCCTGTGCCGGGGTGCCCCAGCGCAGCATGGTGTCGGGCGGCGTGGAATACCTCACCTATGTCAGCCAGACCTTGGAAGGCTCGCCGGGCTCGCTCGGCCTGGGCTTCGGCTTCGGCTCCTGGGGCAGCCATGTCGGCACCGGACTCGGTTTCGGCTATCCGCTCTACGGCGGCTATGCGGAAAGCCGCACCTGCGAAGCCACCTTCACCATCGCCAACGACCAAGTGGTCGGCGTGTCCTATGTCGGTGACGGGGCGGCCCAGCAGAACAACCGCCAGTGCTACTTCATCGTGGAGAATTGCCTGGAGCGGCTGGGCAGCAACCGGACCGACGTGGTGCGGTAGACCCACCGTTTCACGGGTTCGGCCCTGCTTTCGCTGAGTGCCGCCGGCATGGGCGGCCGGGTGAGGCGCTGACTGAACCGAAGACGCCCTAGAAGGCGTCTGCGGAGTCCTCGAAGCTCGGCGGGATCACCCGCGGCAGCGCATCGCCGATCGCGCCGGCCACCTGCTGTGCCGTCTGGTGGAAGCGCAGGCCCATGGCGTCCCGGCTCTGCCACGCCACCTCGGAATCGAAATCGCCGAAGCGCGGGATGTTGAGGATGGCGGTCCCCTCGTGGGCCAGCGTGTCCATGGTGCGCAGGCGCACGCCCCCCAGCGAGATGTTCTGCACCACGCACTGCACCTCGATGCCGAGCGCCCGCACGGTGCCGGACATCAGCACCGCACAGCGTGGAAACCGCCGGCGTTCCCGCGGGTCCTTCAGCTTCAGGGTCTCGCGCGTCAGGAAGCCCGTGTGCTCGTTGGCCGGCAGGGTGAGGGCAAGCCCCACCGTGCGGCCGGCGCACCACGCCACTTCGCCCTGCAGGGTGCCGGCAGACGGGCCGTCCGCCAGGGAAGCGCGGGTGCCGACGGCCAATGGCTGCGGCGCCTCGTCCAGCCGCACCACCACGCTGCCGATGGTCACCGACACCACACGCCCGGCCAGCGACTGGCCGGCGACGCGCAGCTTGGCTTTGCCGCCGGCGGTTGGAGCGGCTTTCAGATCGGCGGGGTTGGACATCGGACGTCTCCATCGTCGCGGAACGGTCGGCGCCGGGCCGAGCCACCCCCGCGTTGGCAGCACAAAACCTCCCCGATCATCGGGAAGATGTCTATCGGAAAGCGATGTCACCGCGGTGGCATCGGCTCCGCGCCGGTTGCTATGGGGCGTGCAGCAGCCTTGACAACATCCCGTATAACCAACTAGAGATTGCCATCCAACGGGTTTGGAGCGCAGCATCTTGTATTCAAGGCCACGCGCATGACCTACCACAGTCGATTTCTCGACCGGCCGACCCGTTCTATTCAGGAAGCCTGTGAGGATAGTGGGCGCGCCTGGTCGGCCGATGGCCGGCGGCAATGCGCGCAATGCCTGCTGCGCGACCGCTGCAACCCCTTCATCCTCGCCGACGAACCGGTGGATGTGCGGCGGCCGGCGCGGGCAGCGGTCGGCCAATCCCGCTTCTACTGAGGCCGCACCGGCGTAGCCTCGCCGGCCGGCACATCCCACCGAAACGCCATTGGTCTGAGCGGCACCAGCCCGCTCCCCCACCCG
>JAGQRL010000256.1:3784-8466 GCA_020425485.1 Rhodospirillaceae bacterium | reverse complement strand
TGGTGACGCTGTCGTTGACGTTGATGGCCGGCACCTTGAGCGTGCCGTTCTTGGCCATTTCGTAGAGCCGGTGCACGCCGGTGGTGGTTTCCTCCGACAGGCCGACCACGCCGGCCAGCAGCTCCGGATAGTCGCTGTGCATCACCGCGGTGGCATCGCCGCCATCGTCCAGGATCAGGTTCGGCGTCCAGCCGTCCGGCCCCTTGATGGTCTGGTGGATGCACCACCAGAACTCCTCCTCCGTCTCGCCCTTCCAGGCGAACACCGGCACGCCGGCCGCGGCCACGGCGGCGGCAGCGTGGTCCTGGGTGGAGAAGATGTTGCACGAACTCCAGCGCACGGTGGCGCCCAGCGCCACCAGGGTTTCGATCAGCACCGCGGTCTGGATGGTCATGTGCAGGCAGCCGACGATGCGGGCACCCTTCAGCGGTGCCTGGCCGGCATATTCGGCGCGCAGCGCCATCAGGCCCGGCATCTCGGTCTCGGCAATGGCGATCTCGCGGCGGCCCCAGTCGGCCAGGCCGATATCGGCCACCTTGTAGTCCTGGGTTGCGGCTGTGTCGGGCATGCCCTCTGGTCCTCCAATGGTTTGAGGGCGATGTAGCAACCGCACCGGGCCGCAGCAAGCATAAAGATATCGTTATATGCCTGCCCTGCGGCGGATGCGGCATCCCTGTTCCAAACGAGCACGGCCGCCGCACCGGGGTGCGACGGCCGCTCGGGCTCTCCTGACGGGAGAGGACAGTCGCCGGCTATTCGGCCGGTTCGGACGCCGTCGCCCCGTTCTGGCTCCACGCCTCCAGATCGAGGTCGAGGTCGGGGAACTGGGTGGCATCGAACACCGGCTGCTCGATCCCCGCCTTGAGCTGGCGGCGATAGTCGTTGAGCACCCGCAGGCCCACCGGGAACAGCATGGTGATGGCCAGCAGGTTGACCAGCGCCAGGATGCCCATCATCGGATCGGAGAAGAAGAACACCGACGTCGCCCCCGGTGCCGCCGAGCCGATCATCACCAGGCCGACGATGAGGATGCGCAGGACGTGGCGGGCCAGCTTGCTTTCGGTGAACACCGTCAGCGCGTTTTCACCCAGGTAGTAGTTGTAGATGATCGAGCTGAAGGCAAACAGCAGGATGGCGGCGGTGAGGAAGTACTGCGCCCAGTCGCCCACATGGCCCACCAGCGACTGCTGGGTGAGCACCACGCCGTCAACGCCTTCCGCGCCGGGCACGTAGACATCGCCCAGCAGGATCATGAAGGCGGTGGAGGAGCAGATGATGATGGTGTCGATGAACACCGACAGCGACTGCACGACGCCCTGGGCCATGGGGTGGGGCACATGGGCCACCGCGGCCACGTTGGGAGCGCTGCCGAGACCCGCCTCGTTGGAGAACAGGCCGCGCTTCAGCCCCTGGGCCACCGCGGCCCCCATGCCGCCGCCGACCGCTTCCTCCAGCCCGAAGGCGTTGGAGAAGATCATGCTGATGACGTCCGGCAGGTCGCCGATGTTCAGCACGATGATGACGATGGCCATGCCGATGTAGCCCACCGCCATGATCGGCACCACGACCTCGGCCACTTCGGCGATGCGCTTGATGCCGCCGTAGACCACCGCACCGGTGATCGCCGCCAGCGCCAGCCCGGTCCACAGCCGGTCGACGCCGAGGCTGTCCTGCACCGCGCCGGCCACCGTGTTGCCCTGGAAGGCATTGAAGCCCAGCGCGAAGGCCGCGATCAGCGAGATCGCGTAGATCACCGCCAGCCACTTATAGTTGGAGCCCAGGCCGTGCAGGATGTATTGCGCCGGGCCGCCGCGGTAGGTGCCGGCCTCGTCCACCCGCTTGTAGGTCTGGGCGAGGGTGCATTCGAACAGGCTGGTGGCCATGCCCACCAGGGCGATCGCCCACATCCAGAACACCGCACCGGGGCCGCCCAGCGTGATGGCCACCGCCACGCCGGCGATGTTGCCGCCGCCGACGCGCCCGCCGACGCTGACCAGCAGGGCCTGCAGCGAACTGACATGCTTGGTGGGGTCGAGATCCCCCTTGGCGGGGAACAGCACCCGGAACATGCGGATGAAATATTGGAACTGGACCAGCCCCGAGGCCAGAGTGAAGAACACACCGAGAACCACAAGGAACGGAATTAACGACCACCCCCACGTGAAGTCGCCAATATAGCTAAAGATCTGTTCCAAGAACTCCATGACCCTCTACCTTCTTTACTGCCTCACATTGGGACAGGTTGAGCCGTTGGCGCAGTCACTACTGGACCGGCGCCGCTATTGCGCGCTGTCGTCTGATGGCTTGGTACTCCTAGACCCTTTACTATACCAACGGCCGACAGCAAACCCCAAGCCAATTTGTCGGCCGCACAGCGAAGGACTGTGCCTTTCCAGGTCACTGGGGCCGTATCCACCTGCTCCAGAAGCCAAAAGGCGTGCGAAGACCTTGGCGGCGACGATCCTGCAATGACCGGGCTGGGCGGTGGAGCCGCGGGCGGATCGGGCGGCCGATTGACCGGCGGGTCGGGGTTTGGCCGGGTGCTGGGCCGGCCTTGGCGCTGGCTCCCGGGTTGCGGGTTAAAGCTTTGTTATAAAACAATGAATCTTCGATGATTTAAGTCGCCGACAGGGCGATTCAGCAATATCCGGACACGCAAGTACCCGTTATAAGGTGCCCGGTCACCGCCACCGGAGGACAGGGACGATGCCGCAAGGAAAGTCAGTCAGGCTGACCGCCACTGACGGTCACAGCTTTGAAGCATTCCATGCAATGCCGCCCCGAACACCGCGCGGCGGGCTGGTGCTGATCCAGGAAATCTTTGGCGTCAACGAGCATATTCGAACAGTTGCAAAGTTTTACGCCTCTAAGGGTTATGCCGTCTTGGCGCCGGCCCTGTTCGATCGCGTGGAACCCGGGGTCGAGCTTGGCTACGACGAGGCCGGGGTGACGCGCGGGCGCGCGCTGCGCACCAGCATCGGCTGGGACAGCCCGATCCACGACATCGCCGCCTGCGAGGCGGAGCTTGTGCCCTATGGCCGGGTGGCGACGCTGGGCTATTGCTGGGGCGGCTCGCTGTCCTACGTGGCGGCCGCGCGCACCCGGGTGTCCGCCGCCGTCTGCTACTACGGCGCCCAGATCATCGACTTCCGATTCGAAACGCCGCACTGCCCGGTGCTGATGCATTTCGGCGAGAAGGATGCGCTGATCACCAAGGACGATGTGGCCGCCATCCGCTCCGCCCGGCCGGACGCGGAGATTCACACCTATCCCGCCGGCCACGGCTTCAATTGCACCGAGCGGGTGGACTACCACCAGGACAGCGCCGCCCTGGCGGCGGAGCGCACCTTGGCCTTCCTGTCGGCCAGCATCGGGTAGGTGGCGGCGGTGCTGGTGAAACGGTCGGTACGCCTGTCGGGGCATGCCACAAGCCTGGCCCTGGAGCCGGAGTTCTGGGAAGCGCTGGCATCGCTGGCGGACACCTGGGGGCTCGGCATCGACCAGGCGGTGGCCCGCATCGACGCCGACCGCGAGGACCCGTCCGGCAACCTCACCAGCGCCATCCGCGTCCAGGTTCTCGACCACTACCGCCGCCTGGCGGACCAGGCTCAGCCGCCGCCGGAAGAGTCCGAAGGCGGCTGATCTTCCGGCGGCCCGCCGAACTGCTCGGTCAGGTCGTCGGCATAGCGCTCGGCCACATGGGCCTGCAGGGCATCGCTGCGCAGGCGCCGGAGCGGTGCGCGGGGCGGGCCGGCCAGGCTGAGCCCGAAGCCCGGTGCGTCGGGGTGGTCGAACAGGGCGAAGTCCAGGTCCAGCATCACTTCCCATTCCGCCAGGTCGAACAGCCCGGCGCCGCTGCCGGTGCCGCGCCCGGCCGTCAGCGAAATGGCATCGGAGGTGACCACCCCTTCGGTGACGGTGAGCGGAGCGGAAATGGCGGCAAACCCGGTGGTGCCGCTGGTGCCGGCCCGGCGCACCAGGTCGACGAAGTCGATGGGATCGATGCGGCGGGCCAGCGCATCGTCCATCGCCGCCAGGTCCAAGCTGGCGATCTCCCCCGACGCCACCGACAAGGCCCCGGCACCCGACAGGCTGCGCACCAGTTCCGCCGGCGTCCGCCCCTCCCCGGCCACCGCCAGCGACAGGTCGGCGGTGCCGGTGATGCCGTCGGTCCTCAGCACGGTGGCGAGGAAATCCTCCAGCGCAATGTCGGTGAGGACAAGCTGGCCCATCAGGTCGGGCACCGGGCCGGCGGCAAGCCTGGCGTCCGCCCGCAGGCGCCCGCCCATGGCGCGGCCGGAAAGCCGTTCCAGCACCACGCCGGAAGCATCGCCCATCAGCCGGCCCTGCGGTTCGGTGATCTCCAGGTCCTGCCAGGTCAGCGCCGCGCCGGAGAGGTCGAGGTCCACCGGTGTCCAGCCTTGCGGCCAGGGGCCGGATAGCGGGACTTCCGACCAGTCGCCCAGCCGGTCGAGCGGCCAGCGGCCGGCATCGCCCAGCCAATCGGCCAGGTCCAGGCGGCCGAACCGCAGGTCGCCGCGGATCCAGCCATCCTCGGCGCCCGAACGCAGCGACCCGACCAGGGAGACCGGCCCCAGCACCACCTGCACGTCGTCGGCCGTCCAGCCGCCGGGCCCGAGCGCGATCTCGGCAAAGGCATCGGCTTCGCCCAGGCTGGCCGG
>JAGQRL010000256.1:0-3685 GCA_020425485.1 Rhodospirillaceae bacterium | reverse complement strand
GCATCGTCGATGGTGCCGGCAAACTCCATATGGCCGCGGCTGCCATCGGCGAGGAGGGAGACCGACAGCGCCTCGGCCGTGCCCCCCAGCACCAGTTCCGCATCCACCGTGCCGAGGGCCTCCAGCACCGGCGGTGCGGTCCAGCCGAACAGGTCGAGCACCGCCGCCAGCGAGGGTGCGGCATGCCCGACGATGCGCACGTCCAGGCCGGTCAGTGCCGCCAGATCGGCGATGTAGCCGGTGGCCGTCAGCCCGGTGCCCGCGGCAGCGCCCAGGCGGGCTTCGCGCAGGCTCAGCGCCGGTCCGGCCAGTGTGGCGTCGAGCCGGATGTCCTGCCAGGTGTCGCCGCCCACCACCAGCGAGCCGACGGTGGCATCGACGTTGAGGTTCACCCGGCCGGCCAGCGCGTGGGCGAAGTCCAGCACATCCAGGAGGGGCGTGGCGGGGCCGCTGGCCAGGTCCGGCAGGTAGCGGTCGACATCCAGCCGGTCGAGATCGAGCCGCAGCCCGATGCCGGGCACGCCGCCGCCCGCACCGCCCTCTGCCCCGCCGGCCACATAGGCCATGCCGATATCGATCTGGCTGCCGTCCACCTGCACCTCGCCGCCGGAGAGCCGCAGATCGCCGGGCCGCCCGTCCAGCCGGCCGCTGGCCACCACCCGGCGCAGCCGGTCGCCCGGCAGGTCCGACAGGTCGGCCCCGAGGCTGGTGAGGAAGGTGCGGATATCGGCGGAATCGAAGCGCCCCAGCAGGTCGATCGCCGGGCCCTCGGCATCCACCGCCACGGCGCCGGAAACGGTGATCCCGGTCTGGCCGGGTCCGGTGGCCAGGATCCCGTCCAGGCGCAGCGACGTTCCGTCCACCTGGCCGCACACGCGCAGGTCGGTGAACAGGCTGTCGCGCAGCCGGGCGCTGTTGATGGTGACGTCGAAGCTGGCGGACAGCCCCTCCAGCAGGCCCGGCGGCAGTGCTTCGGGCAGCCAGGCCAGGCCATCGCGGGCCAGGAACGCCGCGGCCAGATCGCCGGCCGGCCCTTCCGCATCGCCCAGGTTCAGGCGGTCGAGCGCCAGGTTGAGGTCGGCGGTCAGGCCGTCCTGCCAGTCCACCGTCAAGGTGCCCTGCCCGGTGGTTTCCCCCACGGCCAGGCGCAGGCTGGTGAAGCGGGCGCCCGCCCCCTGCCTGTCCAGCATCGCGGTGGCGGAAACCGGCACCTGGGGCGCACCCTCTGCGGCCTCGCCGCCGGCCAGCACCCCGCCCAGGCCGGCGATATCGGGGAACATGGCATCGATGTCGCCGGACAGCTCGCCGGACGGCAGCAGCAGCCCGGCAAAGCGCGCGTCGCCCTCCACCCCGTCGACCTCCGCGGCGATGGAGAGCGGCAGGGCGCCCGAACGGGTCGGCGGCCCCGTGCGCACGGTGGCCGACAGGGGCAGGCCGCGCCAGCGCCCGGCGAGCGAAAGCTCCGCCGGCCCGGGCAGGCCGGAAATGCGGCCGCCCGCCGTCAGGTCGACCACGCGCACCGCCGCCATGTCCGGCCCGCTGATCAGCAACTGCCCGGATTCCACGGTCAGCCGGTCGATCGACTGCAGGTGCAGCCAGCCGGCAAACCCATCCTGGTCTCCTGCCTCGCCCTCTTCCGCGTCTCCGCCCTCCGCCGCATCCTCGGCATCGGCTTCCACGGGCGCCGCGGCGCGCCGCCAATGCAGGTCGGGCGACACCAGCACCAGGCGCTGCAACGCCAGATCGCCGGTGATCAGGCTGCTCACGTCCGCCACCGCCTGCAAAGCGCCGATCTGGCCGCTCACGCTGTCGGCGCCGAAGGGGCCGGACACCACGTGGACGCGCCCCAGGTCCAGGCGCGGCTGCGGCAGGATGCGAAAGCGGATATCGCCCTGGGTTTCCACCTGCCAGCCGGTGAGGTGCTCGATCGCCGCTTCCACCAGGCCGCGCCGTTCCGTCCAATCGACCCAGCCCGGCCCGACGATCAGTGCTGCCACCACGGTGGTGGCCGCCAGCATGCCTGCGATGATTACGGTGCGCATGGTCGGCTCAATGGGCGCAGTCGGCACCTTTGGCGGGGTTCCTGCGGAAAGCCGTACGCCTGACCGTTCGGGAGTGTTTGGCCAGAAGCCGGTCGTCGGCTACGGTACCGCGCGGTGCTCATGGACCCTGCCCAGCGGAAACGGAGGGTGACGATGGCGACCGTCGTCAGTTTACGCGCCCATCGCAAGAAGAAAGCGCGCCAGGACAAGGCGGCCACCGCCGCAGCCAACCGTGCGGCCCATGGCCGGCCGAAGGCGGCCAAGGTCACCGAAGCCGCCGCGCGTACGCTGCAGGAGCGCCGGCTGGACGGCCATCGGCTGAGCCCGGACACGGGCGAGACCGAGCGGTCCGGCGACCCGACCGCGACCGACTGAACGTTCCATCCCATCCCGAGACTGCTGCGGCACCGCCCGCCTGGATACCGATGACCGAGACCCTGCCCCACTGGGCCCTGCTGCCCGACGGCCTGCACGACCTCCTGCCGCCCCAGGCCGCCCACGAGGTGGACGTGGTGGAGCACCTGATGGCGCTCTTGGAAAGCCACGGCTACGAGCGGGTGAAGCCGCCGCTGCTGGAGTTCGAGGAAACGCTGCTGGGCGGCGTCGGCGCAGCACTCGCCAACGAGACCTTCCGGCTGATGGACCCCATCAGCCAGCGCATGATGGCGCTTCGGGCCGACATGACGGTGCAGATCGCCCGCCTCGCCCTGGCCCGCCTCAGCAAGGCGCCGCGCCCGCTCCGGCTCGCCTATTCCGGCCAGGTGCTCAGGGTGCGCGGCAGCCAGCTACGCCCCGAACGCCAGTTCGCCCAGGTGGGGGCCGAACTGATCGGAGCACCCACGCCGTACGCCGATGCGGAGATCGCCGCCCTCGCCGCCATGGCGCTGGACTCCATTGGCGTCAATGACTTGTCGCTGGATCTTACGGTGCCCAGCCTGGTGCCGATCATCCTCGATGCGATGGCGGTGCCGGCGGCCCAGCGGCCGCCCCTGCGCCAGGCACTGGAACGCAAGGACGAAGCGGCCATCCGCACCCATGGCGGCGCCGCGGCCGACCTGCTGTGCCGGCTGGCGCAATCCAGCGGCCCGGCCGAACACGCCATGGCGCTGCTCGCCCGTCTCCCGATCCCCGAACAGGCTTTCAGCAAAATCAAACGCCTGGAGGTGGTTCTTGAGATCCTCGGGCGGCGCATCCCGGACACCACACTGACCATCGACCTGGTGGAATACCGCGGCCTGGAATACCAGCGCGGCGTCAGCTTCACCGCCTTTGCCCGCGGCGCCCGCGGCGAGCTGGGCCGCGGCGGCCACTACCTGGCCGGCAACCACCTGGGCGAAGGCGTGCCGGCCACCGGCTTCACCCTGTTCATGGACAGCGTGCTGCGCTGTGTGGCCGAACCCCAGCGGCGGCGGCGCGTCTACGTCCCGCTTGACAGCGAGCCCGCCAAGTCCGCGGAGTTGCGGGCTGCCGGCTGGGTCACCGTGGCGGCGCTCGATGCCGCCGAGCCGATGGCGGAAGCGGCGCGCCTGGGCTGCGACATGGTGCTGGCCGGCGATCATCTGGTGGCGGTACAGCCGCCGCCATCCCAACAGGAACCTGCGTAATGGCGAATGTGACGGTGGTCGGCGCCCAATGGGGCGACG
>JAGQRL010000255.1 GCA_020425485.1 Rhodospirillaceae bacterium | reverse complement strand
GAAGCCGGGGCAGAAGGTGTTCTGGGGCGGCTATTCCGGCTACTTCGCCGACCCCGATGGGTATCTGTGGGAGGTGGCGTACAACCCCTTCTTCCCGCTCGACGACGCCGGGCGCCTCACCGCGCCTTAGCGGGGGGTTCCAGGGCAGCCGGGTCGAGGGTCGCCGGGCCCACCGGCCCGTGCTCATCGGCGCACAGGGAATGGTCGCCCAGCGCGTGCAGCACGTAGCAGTCGCGCACCTGGTGGTCCTCGTCGCAGCCGGCAACGATGCGCGCCAGCTCCGCTTCCAGGCGTTGCAGCCGGGCGATGCGGGCGCGCACCGCCGCCAGGTGTTCCGCCGCAATGCGGTCGGCATCGGCACAGGGCTGGTCGGGATGGGCGGAAAGCTGCACCAGCTCGCGGATCGCTTCGATGGAAAGCCCCAGGTCGCGGGCGTGGCGGATGAAGCCCAGCCGCTCCGCCTGGGCCGGAGTGTAGCGGCGCTGGTTGCCTTCAGAGCGCACCGGCGCGTCGATCAGGCCCATCTGCTCGTAGTAGCGGATGGTCGGCACCTTCACGCCCGTCGCCTTGGCCAGTTCGCCGATCGACAACATGGCATTTTCCCCTTGAACCTATAGTTGCTAGAGACATTAGGGTTGACCCGTCGCCCGGCAAGGGCGCCCCGAAACCCGGAGGCAGACCGATGGGTGCCTGCTGCGGACACCACGACCACGGCAGCCGCTTCGACGGCATGTCGGCGGACTATCGCCGGCGGCTGTGGGCGGTGATCGCCATCAACGCCGCCATGTTCGTGGTGGAGATGACGGCCGGCCAGTTGGCGCGGTCCCAGGCGTTGCAGGCCGACGCGCTCGACTTCTTCGGCGATGCCATGACCTACGGGCTGTCGCTGGCGGTGATCGGCGCTTCGGCGCGGGTGCGCGCCGGTGCGGCCCTGGCCAAGGCGGGTTCGCTGCTGCTCATGGGGCTGTGGGTGGCAGGCTCCACCGCCTACCGCGTGCTGGTGCTGGGCACGCCGGAAGCCGGAGTGATGGGGGCCGTCGGTGTGCTGGCGCTGGCGGCCAACGTCGCCTCCGTGCTGCTGCTGGTGCGCTACAAGGATGGCGACGCCAATGTGCGGTCGGTCTGGCTGTGTTCGCGCAACGACGCCATCGGCAATGTGGCGGTGATGGCGGCAGCGCTCGGCGTGTGGGGCACCGCCACCGGCTGGCCGGACTTGATCGTCGCCGCAACGATGGCCGGGCTGTTCATGTGGTCGGCCAGCCAGATCGCAGTGCAGGCCCTGCGCGAATGGCGGCGAATCCCCGAAGCGGCCTGAGCCGCCGCGCCTAGGCCCCTTCCGCAAGCCGGGTCACCACCTTGATCTCGCTTTCCAGCGTGCGGTGCACCGGGCAGCGGTCGGCGATCTCCTTCAGCCGCGTGCGCTCGGCTTCCGTCAGGTCGCCGGTGAGCGTGATGGTGCGCTGGATGCGGTCCACCTTGCCTTCCTTGGTCTCGCAGTCCTCGCAATCCTCCGCATGGATCTTGTCGTGGGAGAGCACGACGCGCACCCGCTCCAGCGCCAGCTTCTTGCGCTCGGCATACATGCGGATGGTCATGGAGGTGCAGGCCCCCAGCCCGGCCAGCAGCAGTTCGTAGGGGCCGGGGCCGGTATCGTCGCCGCCGACCGATTGCGGCTCGTCGGCCACCAGCCGGTGGCGGCCGGCACGCACCGATTGCTGGTAGCGCCCGCGGCCGGTTTCCTCCACCACCACCTCACCGTGCTGCAAAGCAGCCGGCGCCTCTAACTCCGCCGCCGCCGGCTGCGGCAGGTAGCGGCCGGCCCAGGCGGCGATCACATCGGCTGCATAGGCGGCATCGGCGCGGTTGGACAGCAGGTGGTCGGCGGTATCCAGCGACACGAAGCTCTTGGGGTGGCGCGCGGCGAGGAAGATCTTGGACGCGTTGTCGATGCCGACGATGTCGTCACCCGGCGCGTGGCACACCAGCAGCGCCCGGTGCAATTGGTGCAGGCGCTCCTCCTGCGGCTGTTCGGCGATGTCGTCCAGGAAGCCGGCACCGATGCGGAAGGGCCGGCCGCCCACCGAGACCTCCGCCGATCCGCTGGCGGCGATTTCCTCGCGCGCATGGGCGAACAGGTGGCTGACATGGCCGGGATCGGCCGGCGCGCCGATGGTGGCCACCGCCTTCACTTCCGGCAGCTCGCCCGCCGCGGCGATCACCGCCGCTCCGCCCAGGGAATGGCCGATCAGCAGGCTCGCCGGCCGCCCCACCTCGCGCAGATGGGTGGCCGCGGCCAGCAGGTCCTGGATGTTGGAGGTGAAGTCGGTGTTGGCGAACTCGCCCTCGCTGGAGCCGAGCCCGGTGAAGTCGAAGCGCAGCACGGCGATGCCGCGGCCGGCCAGCGTTTCGGCGATGCGGTTGGCGGCGAAGATGTCCTTGCCGCAGGTGAAGCAGTGGGCAAACAGCGCCTGGGCGCGCACCGGCCCGTCCGGCAGGTCGAGCCGGGCGGCCAGGCTGCTGCCGTCATGGCCGGTGAAGGTGAAGCGTTCGCTGGGCATCGCCGGGGCTCCTCGTGCAGTCCGCCATCAAGCCGCACCGGCCCGCGCCCCCACCCGGCCGCCCAATATCTTACAACGGCTTGGGTGGCCGGGTGGGGGCGTGGGCTGGAACCGAACCTATAGTGGCGGCAGCCGTGCCAGGGTGCGGGTGCCCCGTTATGTGTGGGCGCCCGGCTCACGGACGACGCACAATCGCGCGACCGTCCCCCGCAGGAGCCCCCCGATCCGCCTATTCGTAGGCGGAGCGCATGCGCACGATCACGCTGGGATTGGCCGGCGGTTCGCCCGGGTTGAGCTGGTCGATCAGCTCCATGCCGTCGGTCACCTGGCCCCAGATGGTGTACTCGCCATCGAGGAACGAGCAGTCCTGGAAGCAGATGAAGAACTGGCTGTTGGCGCTGTTGGGATCCGATGTCCGCGCCATGCCGATGGTGCCGCGCCCGAAGCTCGCCTGATCGGTGAACTCCGCGCGCAGGTCGGGCAGGTGGCTGCCGCCGCGGCCGGTGCCGGTGGGATCGCCGGTCTGGGCCATGAAGCCGGGGATCACCCGGTGCCAGACGACGCCGTCGTAGAAGCCCTGGTCGGCCAGCCGGACGATCTGGTCGACGTGCTGGGGCGCCAAGTCCGGGCGCAACTGGATCGTCACATCGCCGGATTCGAGTGTCAGGATCAACAGTTGCGGACCTTGCGCCATGGCTGTTCCACCTTGCGGGCTGACAAGAAACAGGACGGCCAGCGCCAGCAGAAAGCGCCGCCCGAAGAGAAATCGGAACACGGGGTTACCCTCCCGAGAGCGGCGGCCTGCCGCGGCCGCCGAGCGCGCCCACCATCGACAATCAGCGCCGGGCGAGCAAGCCTTCATAGAGCGCCAGGGTCTGATCGGCCACGCTGCCCCAGCTGTAGTGGTCCACCACGCGCTGGCGGCCGGCGGCCCCCATCTTCGCCCCCAGATCGGGATTGCCGGCGAAGCGGTTGATGCCTTCGGCCAGGCGGGCGGCGAACCCGGCGGGGTCGCGCGGGTTGTGCGGCGGTGCCGGGTCCAGCCCCGCATCCACCAGGAAGCCGGTTTCGCCATCCACCACCACCTCGGCGATGCCGCCGACGGCGGAGCCCACCACCGGGGTGCCGCAGGCCATGGCTTCCAGGTTGATGATGCCGAAGGGCTCGTAGACCGACGGGCAGCAGAACACGGTGGCGTGGCTGTACAGCTTGATCACGTCCGCCCGGTCCAGCATGCCGCCGATATAGGTAACGTCGGCGCGGCCGGCCTTCACCTGCTCCACTCGCGCCACCATTTCCGCCTGCAGCTCCTTGGTGTCGGCGTCGCCGCCGCACAGCACCACCTGGAAGCTGGGGTCGAGTGCGGGGATGGCGTCCAGCAGATGGGAGAAGCCCTTCTGGCGCGTCATCCGGCCGACGAACAGCACGAAGGGCCGCTCGGGGTCGATGCCCAGCCGGCGCAGCAGGGCGGGGTCGCGCGTCTCGGTATACTCGTCCACGTCGATGCCGTTGGGGATCACCGGCACCCGCTCTTCCGGCACGTCGAACAGCCGCAGCACGTCGGCCTGCGTGCTCGACGACACCGCCACCACCGCATCGGCCATCTCGATCGCCGTGCGCTCCACCCAGGCCGACAGGTCGTAGCCGTTGCCGAGCTGCTCGCGCTTCCACGGGCGCAGCGGCTCCAGCGAGTGGACGGTGAGCACGAACGGCGTCTGGTAGAGCTGCTTGGCGAGGATGCCGCCGAACTGGGCGTACCAGGTGTGGCAGTGCACCACGTCGGCTTCGATCCCCTGACCGTTGAAGGCGATGCAGGTTTGCAGCGCCTTGAGCGGCGACACATAGGTGGGCGGGCAGCCATCCAGATGGGTGCCGGCGACCTTGACGCCGCGCACCTTCAGCGTACCGCTGTCGGACTGCTGATCGTGGAAGCTGCGCACCTCCACCTGCGCGCGCTTGGCCAGCTCTCGCGAGAGGTATTCCACATGCACCCCAGCCCCACCGTAGATGTGCGGCGGGAACTCGTTGGTCATCAGCAGTACGCGCATGGTCCGCTCCTTTTCTTGCGAGCGTTGTTGTCGACGCTGGCCATAACCCTACACTGCGCAGCAAAAAGGGCATCCATTCTTCCGCGTACGGGCAGGCTTGCGGGGCGATTCCGCTACCATTGACGGGCCAGGGCGAAACCGTGCAGGGAACAGGCTAGCAACTGCGCGCCGCTGGGCGCTGCCGGCACGCGACCACGACCGGATCGACATGACGCTGCACTCCCTCGAGTCCTCCGCCGACCCCACCGTTCCCACCGGGGCGGGCAGCCGGCGCACCTTCGCCATCATCTCCCACCCCGACGCGGGCAAGACCACGCTNNNNAAGCTGCTGCTGTTCGGCGGCGCCATCCGGCTCGCCGGCGACGTGAAGGCGCGCGGCGACCGGCGGCGGGCGCGCTCGGACTGGATGAAGATCGAGCAGGCCCGCGGCATCTCCGTCACCACCTCGGTGATGACGTTCGACTACGGCGGGCTGGCCTTCAACCTGCTGGACACGCCGGGCCACGAGGACTTCTCCGAAGACACCTATCGCACGCTCACCGCGGTCGACAGCGCCGTCATGGTGATCGACGCCGCCAAGGGCATCGAGCCGCAGACCCGCAAGCTGTTCGAAGTGTGCCGCCTGCGCGACGTGCCCATCATGACCTTCATCAACAAGCTGGACCGCGAGGCGCTGGACCCGTTCGAACTGCTCGACCAGATCTCCGACCAATTGGCGCTCGACATCTCGCCCATCACCTGGCCGGTGGGCATGGGCCAGGCCTTCCAGGGCTGCTACGACCTGACGGCCGACCGCATGCTGTTTCTGGAAGGTCCGCGCCAGCGCGCCGGCAACGTGATCGCCTGCAACGGGCTGGACGACCCGGTGCTGGCCGCCCACCTGCCGGCCAGCCTGCACGCGCAGCTCACCGAGGAGGCGGAGCTGGCGCGCGGCGGCTACCCCACCTTCGATCCGCAAAGCTACCGCCAGGGCCACATGACCGGCGTGTTCTTCGGCAGTGCCTTGCGCAATTTCGGCGTGCGCGAGCTGCTGGACGGGCTCGCCCGCTACGCCCCGGCGCCGCGCCCGCAGCCGGCCGCCGACGACCGCACCGTGGACCCGGAGGACGACCGCGTGTCGGGCTTCGTGTTCAAGGTGCAGGCTAACATGGACAAGAACCACCGCGACCGGGTGGCCTTCCTGCGCCTGTGTTCCGGGCGCTTCCAGCGCGGCATGAAGCTGACGCAGACGCGCACCGGCAAGACCATGGCCGTGCACAACCCCATCTTCTTCTTCGCCCAGGACCGGCAGTTGGCCGAGGAAGCCTGGGCCGGCGACATCATCGGCGTGCCCAACCACGGCGCCCTGCGCGTCGGCGACACGCTGAGCGAGGCGGCCGGCGTGCGTTTCACCGGCCTGCCGGACTTCGCACCGGAAATCCTGCAGCGCGTGCGCCTCGACGATCCCATGCGCGCCAAGCACCTGCGCGCCGCCCTGAACGACATGGCCGAGGAAGGCGTGACCCAGGTGTTCAAGCCGCTCACCGGCGGGGCCTGGATCGTCGGCGTGGTGGGAGCACTGCAGCTCGACGTGCTGTCGACCCGGCTGGACAGCGAATACAACGTCAAAGCCGGGTTCGAATCAGCGCCCTACACCACCGCCCGCTGGGTGAGCGGGCCGAAGGAGAAGGTGGAGGAGTTTGGCGAAAAGCAGCGCGCCAACTGTGCGGAAGACCGCGACGGCGCCCTGGTCTTCCTCGCCCGCAACTCCTGGGAACTGGGCCGCGTGCAGGAAGAATGGCCGGACCTGAGTTTTCCGACGACGAAGGAGCGGCATTGAGGAGGCTTCGCAAGAGCGATGGCGATCGTTTGATCCCAGATGGACACTCTCTCGACCCTTCTAGACGCAAGATCAAGAGCAGCCCGAACAATTTTAGATGCCTTGTCTTGCAGATGGTCCAACACTATAGTGGGTGCCGGGGGTAGCAATGGCGCCGAAATATCTCCAATATTTTCCAAATCCGCTACTTGATGACTTGGTCAAAGGACGGTGGCTGCCCGTTGTCGGTGCCGGCATGTCGATCAATGCTAAAGTACCTGCTGGCAAGTCAGTTCCGCTTTGGTCAGAACTTGGAAAGACTCTTGAACTAGACTTGGGCGACTTTACGTCTAGCGGACCGCTAGATGCCATCTCCGCGTTTGAGCATGAATTCGGGAGGCCTCGCTTGATTGAGCGTCTTTCCGAGGCGCTCCTACTCGGGGAGGCAATGCCAGGCGAAGCGCATGTGCAATTCTGCTCAATACCGTTTGATCTAGTATGCACTACCAACTTTGACTTTTTATTGGAGCGTCAGTACGATTCAACTCCTCGCTATGTTTATCCTGTTGTTGATGAAGATCAACTCTCTTTAAATATCGCACCTGAAGGCACACTACTCCTTAAACTGCACGGCGACTTGCGGCACCCCTCACGTCTCGTTGTCACAGAAAATGACTACGACCGTTTCTTGATAAATTACCCATTAATTGCTACATTTGTTGCAAATCTCCTGATTACAAAGACAGCTGTACTTATAGGCTACAGCTTGGATGATCCCGATTTCCGCCAAGTGTGGCAGGTGGTGACTCAGCGTCTTGGAAGAACACGCCGGCAAGCTTACGCTATTGCGGTAGGCGCCAAGCCTGCCGATGTTGCGCGTTTTGCGCGTCGCGGCGTAACGGTAATAAATCTGCCCGGTACTCGGGAAAAATATGGCGAAGTACTTGCCACTACATTTAAAGAACTAGCCATCCATTGGCGTGATAACGTTCTTGGCGTGAGCACAGTGACAGAAGAAGAGCCTTTGCGCGAACTATTATTGCCAAAGGACGCAAGCGCGCGGCTTTGTTTCTTTGCTGTGCCGCTAAACCGGATCACTTTTTACAAGGAGCGAGTCTTCCCTGCGATCGACTCTATGGGACTCGTACCAGTAACTGCAGGAGATGTTATATCACCGGGCGACTCAATCATCGCAAAGATAGATGCACTGATGGACCGTGCCGTTGCCATTGTTGTCGAAGTTGGCACCAAATGGACGGAGGCGGAGTTGACGATGGCTCTCAGTCGAGTGAAGAGCGCGGCGCGTATTCAAGATGGGAGACCGCCGCCTCGGGTGGTCGTCGTCAGTTCAATCCATGAGCCAGTGCCGACTCCGATCGATCTTGAAAACGTCTTCGTCATAAACGTCGATTGGACATCGGAGTTCGATGATGGGCCTAGACAGATAATTGACAATCTGAAGCAAGTAATTCGCGATAACAACTGGCAGATAGCGGAGCCCCGACGTCTGCTTGACTCAAAAGAATATCGTGCAGCCGTGATTGCTGCGATGACGCTGCTAGAAGTCACATTGCGAAGAAAGCTTGATATGCCCGAATCGTATCGCTCCGATCGCCCGCGGACAATTCGCGGTCTTGTCTTGGAAGCGAAATCTAGGGAAATCATTTGGCCGGCGGACGAAAGAAATATTCTGAAATGGATGGATACGCGCAACAAAGTTGTACACGAAAACCGGCCAGTCACTAGACAAAATGCGAAGGAGATTGTCGATGGTGTCTACAGATTAGTTTCGCAATGACAACTGCGGCGAAGGAGACTGTTCTTAAGGATGCTTAGGACACCAGACTTATGGGCCAGTCACCCAACGATGCGTCTGGGATCATAGGCTGCCAGAACCGGTTGGCGTCCAATGTGGGCTATGTGCCCCGACCACACTACCTTCTGACATTGTCTGGCGCGGGTACCTGGGCCGGTTCTCTCCGCCAGTCGGTTCCAACCCACGACTGCCCGTCACCTCGCGGGATTGTTCCCAAGCCGCGCGGGTCCCATATCAAGGATCTGGGCGGCGACAGGCGTTGCCGCCCGGTCCTACGGAGATTGGATGTCAGAGCTTGTGTGATCGGGCTCTCTGATCCTCAGAGAGCCGCGTGACGCCAAAGCCGCCGGGTGCCTTGCGCATCCCGGACGTGTTTTCACGCCTGTCAGACGAGACATCCATGACCATCCCACCGAACGAACACCGCGCGCCGCACGCCTTGGCGCATGACGGCCGCATCTTGGTCTGCCCTCACCTCTCCATGCGGGAGGGCGTGACATGCTGATCCGCAACGAAACGCCCGCTGACATCCCGGCAATCGGCCGCGTTGTCACCGAAGCCATGCTGCTGCTGGCGCAAGCCACCGGAACCGAGGCGCGCATCGTCGAGAAGCTGCGGGCGGACGGCGCCCTCGCCCTCTCGCTCGTGGCCGAAGACGGCGGCGAGGTGATCGGCCATCTGGCCGCTTCGGCAGCACGCATCGGGGCGCAGGAGGGCTGGGGGCTGATCGGCCCGCTGGCCGTTCTGCCGTCGCGGCGCCTCCAGGGCATCGGCACGGCCCTGATGGCCGAGGCCCTCCGCCGCCTGCGGGCGACCGGCCGCGGTGCCGCCCTGGTGGGCGACCCCGGCTACTACGGTCGCTTCGGCTTCCGGGCCTACCCCGGCCTCAGCGTGGCCGGCTGCCCGCCAGAGGTGGTGCAGGCCCTGCCCTTCGATGGCTCCGCGCCCTGCGGAGAGCTGATCCACCATCCGGCATTCGGCCTGGATCAACAGGCGTGACCAAAGGTCGGGCTGCATCCCCACGCGGTGCAGCCCGGCCACGGATCGGATCGCCGCCGCTCCGGCCCCGCAGGGCGCCGGTGCCCGTCACGATCTGTTGATTGACTGTTGGTGTTGCCCGCCGGGCCGCTTCGCGAGACTCTCGCCCTCAAGAGCCTGTGGGGAGGTGCGGGAGAATGGTGGCGACGCTGTTGCAGATCGCCGAGATCTATCTGTGGATCGGCGCGGCGGTGGCGGCGGTGTTCCTGGTGTGGGGCATCGACCGGGTGGAGCCCAACGCCGCCGGCGCCTATGTGTTCCGCCCGCTGCTCATCCCCGGCATCCTGCTGCTGTGGCCGCTGGTTCTCTGGCGCTGCTGGGTGCTTGTGCGCGGCGAGAATGAAGCCTGCCGCCACCGCCCGCCGCGCCGGGCTCAGCATGCCGTCGCCATCGTGCTGGCGCTGGCCATTCCGGTGATCCTGATGGGGGCCCTGCTGGTGCGCCAGAACCGGCCGCTGGAGCGCCCCGCGGAGCTGCTGGCCCCGCCGGCCGAAGCACCGGCCGCAGCGCCCGCGGCCCCCGTAGCGCCCGAGGCGGCGGAAGGGGAGGCCGGGCAGTGAGCGTCAAATACGTCCCCGTCCAGTGGAACCCCAACAAATACGTCTACGACGCCGTGCTGCTGGTCTGCGTCGTGCTCTACATCTTCGTCTTCCTGGAGCTGGGCACGGCCGATGCCAGCGTCACCCAGCCGATCAACGGCGCCATCGTGCGCATGCGCGCCTTCGGCAGCTGCGCCTTCCTGATGCTCAGCGTGATCCTGGCCATCGGCCCCTTGGCGCGGCTCGACAGGCGGTTCCTGCCGCTGCTCTATAACCGCCGGCATTTCGGCGTGATGACCTTTGCCGTGGCGCTCACCCACGCCGTCTACGTGCTCGGCTGGTATTTCGCCTTCAGCCCGACGGATCCCCTCGTGGCGCTGCTCACCGCCAACACCGCCTACGGCCAGGTGCTGGGCTTCCCGTTCGAGGTGTTCGGCATCGCCGCCCTGCTGGTGCTGGCGATCCTGGCGGCCACCAGCCACGATTTCTGGCTCAGCTTCCTGTCGCCGCCGGTGTGGAAATCCCTCCACCTGCTCATCTACCCGGCCTATGCCGCGGTGGTGGCGCATGTCGGCCTTGGCTACCTGCAGGATGCCACCAACCCCGCCTTTGCCCTGCTGTTCGGCGGGGCGGCCATGGCGGTGGGGGCGCTGCACCTGGCCGCCTGGCTGTGCTGCCCGGCGGAGCCGACGGTGGCGGACGAGTGGGTGGCGGCCGGCGATGCCGGGGACATTCCCGATGGCCGCGCGGTGATCGTGCGTCTGTCGCCCAGCGAACGGGCGGCGGTGTTCCGCAACGGCCGCACCCTGTCGGCGGTGTCCAATGCGTGCGCCCACCAGAACGGCCCGCTGGGCGAAGGCCGCATCGTCTACGGCTGCATCACCTGCCCCTGGCACGGCTTCCAGTACCGGCCGGAGGACGGCTGCTCGCCCGCCCCCTTCACCGAGAAGATCCCCACCTACGACCTGAAGCTGGAGGGCCGCACCGTGCTGGTGCGCCGCACCGCCCACCCGCCGGGCACGCGGGTGGAGCCGACCCCGCTGCCGGAGGACGTGGCATGAGCGACGCTGAGGACCGCAGCGATCCCTTCTTCATCGGCTGGGCCGCCGCACCGGGGCGCTTGCGGCCCTTCCTTGCCGGCGTCGGCCTTTGCCTGGCGGTGCTGTTCGGCGGGGTGGGCTACATCGCCGCCGCCACCCAGGCCGACCCCGGCAGCGGCAGTGGCGGCCGCCGCGAGACGGCCATCGGCGTGCTTGCCTACGACCCCTACCCGCTGCTCTACGTGACGGAGAGCGAGCGCTATCCCGCCGGCCATACCCTGCTGCTCAGCGGCAATGCCAAATTCGGCGTGCAGGATCGTGCCTCCGCGCTGGACGGCCGTCTGGTCCAGGTGTCCGGCGGGCCGGTCAGCCGCGGCGATATCGACATGCTGCGGCTGCGCGGCGGCACCAACGGGCTGAGCCTGGTGGAAGATGCCCCCGAAGCACCGCCGGTGCCGCAACCGGTGTCGCTGGGGCGCTGGCGGCTGACCGGGGAGATCTGCGACGGCCAATGCGTCGCCGGTGCCATGCGGCCGGGCACCGGGCTTGCCCACCGCGCCTGCGCCAACCTGTGCCTGATCGGCGGGGTGCCGCCGGTGTTCGTCAGCACCGCAGCGGTGGAGGGCGAGGAGTTCTTCCTGCTGGCCGATGCCGATGGTGGCCCGGTGACCGACGCCGTGCTCGACCACGTCGCCATCCTGGTGGAGGTGGAGGGCGAAGTGGAGCGCCGCGGCAACCTGCTGGTGTTCCGCATCGATCCGGGCAGCCTGCAGGTGGCGCCATGAGCACAGGCGTGGGACGCCGCATCGCCGGGCCGGCCGTGTCCATCCTCGGTGCGCTGCTGGCGGCCGGCGTGGTGTGGCTGGCCTATGACCAGATGGCTTTGCTGCGCGGCCTGTGGATCCTCTCGGAGCTGCGCTATGTGCTGCTGGCCTGCATCGTGTTTGCCGCCTTCACCCTGGCAGAACGGGCAACGGGCCTGATCCGTCGCCGCTGGATCGACACCGACAGCCCTTCGCACTGAACAGCCACCGACACGCACCGGCACCCCCCGGCACCCGGTGCAACGGGCTGCAGGCAGCCGCGCAGCCCCACCCGCCTTGCCGCCCCGGCACCATGCGGTTTCGCCCGCCCGCATTCACTAAACTTGCAATCGGTATATCGAGGTATGCATCATCGGCAGCATGCCCGTGGGGCTGCACGGGTTGCCTCGGCCCCCACGGACGATGCTCTGAACGTCAAACGGGCGGTCGGTCGACATGCTGCACAGACCTTTGTTTTCGATCGGAGAGGTGGCCCGCCAAACCGGTGTGAAGCCGGGTGCCCTGCGCGCCTGGGAAGCCAGCGGGCTGCTGGTGCCGGAACGCACGCCGTCCGGCCAGCGCCGCTACGGCCCCGAACACATCGAACGCATCCGCAGGATCGATCACCTGCGCAAGATCCTCGGCTACAACCTGAACGCCATCCGCACGGTGCTGGACGACCCGCACGGGCCGGCGGGTAACGCCGCAGCGGCGGGGGATCGCCCCTCCTCCGGGCCCGATCTGGCCACCCGCCTGCGCGCCCTCAGGCGGGAGCGCCAGCTTACGGTGCGCGAGCTGGCGCGGCGCGCCGGCGTGGCCGCCTCCTTCATCAGCATGATCGAGCGCAAGCGCGCCACGCCGTCTGCCACCACCCTGACCCTGCTCGCCCACAGCTTCGGCATCACGCTGGGCGAGCTGTTCGGCAGCACCGTCGGCGATCCTGGCCCGGTGGTGCGCGCCGGCACCGGCCGCGTGGTCACCGACCTGTCGCCGGCCATCGAGATCGAGCAGATCCATGTCGGCCTCGGCCTGATGGACAGCGAGGTGTGGACCCTGGCACCCGGTGCCCACAGCCAGGGATCGTATGCCCACAGCGGCGAGGAGCTGGTGCGGGTGCTGGACGGCACCTTCGAGATCGCGCTCGACGGCGGGGCGCCGGTCGAGCTTCACACCGGCGACACCATCCACTTCAAGAGCGAGCGCGAGCATTGGTGGCGCAACCCCGGCGACCAGGCGGCCCGCCTGCTCTGGGTCAATGTTGAGCCGGGGCGCCTGCTGCCCGGCGCGCGATCGACGGAGCCGCCCTACGACCAGCTTGTGCGGGCCTGCAGCCCGCCCGATGCGGTGCTGGAAGGCCGCGGCCCCGACACCACGCAGATGCGCCTGTCGCTGCCGCCCGGCTCCCGCGCCTACCGCTATCTGGATACCCACACGGCCGGGCACCCCACCCGCATTTTCCTCGATCTGCCGGGGCCGCTGCCCGCAGGTTCGGTGCGCGCCCAGCGCGATGCCTTCCGCAATACCTACGACCGGCTGCGCTCGCGCCTGCTGCACGAACCGCGCGGCCAGGTGGCCACCTTCGGGCTGTTCCCGGTGCCGAGCGACGCGGCGGATTTCGGCGCCTTCTTCATCTCCAGCGATGCCTATCTGGACATGTGCGGCCATTCCATCATCGGCTACAGCCGCGCGCTGGAATCCTGGGGCCTGCTTGCCGGCCGCGAGTCCTTCACCTTGGAGACCCCGGCCGGGGTGGTGACCGTGCAGGTGGAGCGCACCGACGGGGACCTCACCTCCACCATTTTCAACGTGCCCTGCCGCATCGAAGCGATGGACCTGCCGGTGGCGCTGCCCGATGGGCGCACGGTCTCGGTGGATATCGCCTATGGCGGCTGCCTCTACGCGCTGGTCGGTGCCGAAGACCTGGGCGAGACCCTGGAGCCGGAGCGGTCCACCGCTCTCATGTTCCTGGGGGATGCCGTAAGGGGGGCCTTGGCGGCCGGCGGCCGGCAGGTCAGCGGCGTGCTCTTCCACGCCCCGACGGAGGACGGTGCTGCCACCCGCCAGTTCGCGCTTCTGAAGTCCAACACCTTCGCCCGTTCGCCCTGTGCCACCGGCATGTCCGCCCGCATGGCGCAACTGCACGCCCGCGGTATGCTGGCCCTGGGCGAAACCTATATTGCGGAGAACATGCTGGGCATCCGCTTCACCGGCGAGATCGTTGAAGCGGGCACGGCAGCCGATGGCCGGCGGACCATCCGGCCGACGGTGAGCGGGGAAGCCTACATCTCCGGCGTCGGCACCCTGGTGCTGGAACCGGACGATCCGCTGCCCGAGGGCTTCCTCTGCCGCTGAGCGGGCCAGGGGGCAGGCCGGGCGCCCCTACAGCGGCAGCATGTAGCCGGTGCGGGTTTCGGTGAAGAACTCGTGGGCCGCCATGCCGTGCTCCTTGGCGCCGTAGGCGGAGCCTTTCCGGCCGCCGAAGGGGATGTGGTAGTCCACCCCCGCGGTGGGCAGGTTCACCGTGGTGATCCCGGCTTCCGACTTCAAAAGGAAGTCCTGGGCGTGCTTCAGGGAACGCGTGCAGATGCCCGAGGACAGCCCGTAGTCGGTATCGTTGGCCACCGCCAGCGCCTCGTCGTAGTCGGCCACCGGGATGATGCCGGCCACCGGCCCGAAGATCTCCTCGCGGTTGATGCGCATGGCGTTGTCGGTGTTGGCGAACAGCACCGGCCCGAAATAGTGCCCCTGCGGCTCGTTGAATTCCGGGTGCATCTCCAGCGCCACATCCGCCCCGTCCTCCAAGCGGCCGATCTCCAGGTATTGGCGGTCCTTGTCGAGCTGGGCTTCGTTGATCACCGGGCCGATCACCGTGCTGGAGGCGAGTGCGGGACCGATGGTCAGCGCCTTCATCCGTGCCACCAGCGCTTCGGTGAAGGCGGCGACGATGCCGCGGGTGACGATCAGCCGCGACGATGCGGTGCAGCGCTGCCCGGTCTGGAAGAAGGCACCGTTGACGGCGCACTCCACCGCGTTGTCGAGGTCGGCATCGTCCAGCACCACCAGCGGGTTCTTGCCGCCGAGTTCGGCCTGCACCTTGCCACCGCGGGCCGCCACCTGGGCGATCACCTTGCGGCCGACCCCGGCGGAACCGGTGAAGCTGATGCCGGAAATCCCGGGGCTGGCGGCCATGCGGCCACCCACCCGGCCATCGCCCATCACCAGGTTGAACACGCCGCCCGGCGCGCCGCATTCGTGGATGATGCGGGCGAGCGCATAGCCCATGGCGGGCGTCCATTCCGATGGCTTGAACACCACGGTGTTGCCGTAGGCGAGCGCCGGTGCCGTCTTCCAGGCCGGGATGGCAATGGGGAAGTTCCACGGGCAGATCAGGCCCACCACGCCGATGGGCCGGCGCATCACGCTCACCCGCACGTCCTGGCGCACCGAGGGGCCGACATAGCCGCCGATGCGCAGCGCCTCGCCGGCGAAGTAGCGGAAGAAGTGGGCGGAGCGCACAACCTCGGCGATGCCGTCCGCGCGGATCTTGCCTTCCTCGCGCGCCAGCAGCTCGCCCAGCGGCTCGCGCTCGGCCTCCAGCCGTTCGGCCACCGCGTTCAGCAGATCGGCACGGAGCTGCGGGGACGCCTCGGCCCAGGCCGGCAAGGCCGCCTTGGCGGCGGCAATGGCATCGTCCACCTGCTCGTCGGTGGCGACCGCGTATTCGCCCACGGTGTCGTTGAAGTCAGACGGGTTGCGATTGACGATGACTTCGGTTCCGGCCGTCCAGGCACCGCCGATCAGGTTCTCAAAGGGCATGCGAATGGGCCTCCGCTTCGCAAGGACAAGGCACCGGCGTTTGCGAAAGAGCGCACCGATGGTAGCAGCCCGGGGCGAGAATTGTGGACCGCAATGGACGCCGGGCGGCCATCCCCTTCGGGACGGCCGCCCGTGCCCGCCGCGTCAGGGGATGACGCAGGTGAAGGTGCTGCCGTCGTGCCAATCGCCGCGGCCGATCCACTGCGCTTCGGCCGGATAGGCGCAGACGGGCCGCGTCCAGTCCTCCACCCCGTCGGCCGTGGTCCGCGTGGTCATGATGTCGTCCGGCGCAGCACCGCTCTCCAGCCAGTTTTCCATGGCCGTCAGCAGGTCGATGCCGTTCTGGTCGATGCCCGGCCCCTGCAGCAGGCCGCAGTGGTCCACGCCGGGGATCAGGAACAGGCGGTTGAAGGTCTGCACCTCGTCCAGCCCGCCCATGGTGGCGATCACCTGCTCGTAGTAATCCACCGTCTTGCCGGTGGGCACGATGGCATCGGCCCAGCCGTGCCAGGTGATCATCACCCCGCCGGCATCGCGGAAGGCGCTGAGGTCGGGATCGTCGGAATTGTAGATGGAGGCCATCAGGGCCAGCCGCGCCGGATCGGTATCCAGGTCGAAGTCCATGGCGGTGTAGCCTTCGCCAGGATCCTGCGGGAAGGCCATGAACTGCATGAACTGCTCGTTGAACAGCGGCACCAGGCGGCCGGCACCGGCTTCGTTGCCGGTGAGCCACAGCCACCAGAAGGGCTCCGAGCCGAAGGGGATGGTGGCCGGATACAGCCGTTCGCCAGCACTGTTCACGGCCCCTGTTTCGTACCAGCCTTCCAGGGTGGCGAGCTGGGCTTCGGTGAGGCACGCGCCATCGCCGTCCGCCGGGCACTGGGCTTCCGTCCAGTCGATCTCGCAGCGCCGCGGATCGCTGATCAGGCCGTCGATCAGTCCATCGGCGCCATCGCACTGGCCGTACACGGTTTCCTGGATCAGCGGCACCACATCGGGCGTGATGATCGGGTTGCCGTCGGCATCGGTGTTCTGCTGCACCAGGGCGGCGATGTAGGTGGCCACCAGCCCGGTATAGTCCAGCGCCGGGGCGCCGTTGATGATGCCGTCGAACAGCTCGGGATCGCGCACCGCCAGCATGTTGGCCATGCGGCCGCCGGTGGAGCAGCCCTGGAAGATCGAGGGCTCCGGTGCCGCGCCGTAATACGCCTCGATTACCGCTGCGGCGGTATGGGCGGTTTCGCGCACCGCCCGGTCACCCCAGTCCACTTCCGCCACCCGGTTGTCGAGCGCCCAGCGGGCATCGGTGGAGCCGGTGCCCCAGTGGCCGCTGTCCATTGTGGTCACCGCATAGCCGCGGCGCAGGCCGGGGTTCATGGCGTTGATGAAGTTGGGCGCATCGGCCAGCACGCGGCCGCAGAAGCCGCCGCAGCCGGCCATGTAGAAGCCGCCGTTCCAGCCTTCGATGGGCAGGCGGATTTCGAAGTTGATGGCCGGGCGCACAAAGCCGACCACCGAGCAATGGGCCGGCAGATCGTCCGCCGCCGGAACTTCCGTGGCCGACAGCAGGTTGACATCGGTGAGCCTGAGATCGGCCAGCCCGGCACAGTCCTGCTGGGCGGCCGCGGGGGCTGTGGCGGCCAAGCCGGCGGCAACCGCCAGCGCTGCGGGGTGCATCACGCGCATCGGTTCGTCCTCCCGTAAGCCGTGCCCGGTCCCTGGGGCCGGCATCTTGTGTGTTGGCCAAAAGATACGCCCGGCGGCATCGCCGGCAAAGCGCCAAGCCGAGGGGTAAACCCAGCCACCCGCCCCGGGCGGGCGCCGGCGCCGTTCATTCGGCTCCGGCCCGCAGCCCTATTTCCCCATGCCCTAGGCGACCGTGCGTTCGGGCGGAAAGCGGACGACGGCGCGGGTGCCTTCGCCGGGTTCGCTTTCCAGGATCAGGCGCCCGCCGTGGAGATCCATGAAGCGGTCGCACAGGAACAGGCCCAGCCCGGTGCCGTGGAATTCCCCGCCGAGCGGCTTGCGGATCTGCTGGAACGGCCGGAAGGCGCGCTCCAACTCCGACTGGGTCATGCCCAGGCCCTGGTCCGTCACCCAGATCTCGATGGACCGGTCGGGCTGGCGGGCAACGCCCAGCCGCACCTTGGAGGCCGGCGGGCTGAACTTGATGGCGTTGGTCAGCAGGTTGTTGAGCACCTGGTTCACCACCCGCCGGTCGGCGCGCAGCCGCCAATCCGCCTCTCCGCACTCGATCTCGAGGGCGAGCTGCTTCTTCTGCGCCATGTGGTCCACCTGGCCCAAGGAGGTCTGCACGACCTCGGCCACCGCCATCTCCTCCTCATGGAGAACGAAGCGCCCGGCCTCCACCTTCGACAGGTCGAGGATGTCGTCGATGATGCCGATCAGCAGCCTGCCGCTGCCCAGGATGTCCTCGGTATAGCTGGCGTAGCGCGGGCTGCCCAAGGGGCCGTGGGTTTCCATCAGCATCAGTTCGGAAAACCCGATGATGGCATTGAGCGGGGTGCGCAGGTCGTGGCTCATCGCCGCCAGGAAGTCGGACTTCGCCCGGCTGGCGCGTTCGGCTTCCGCCTTGGCCACGAACAGGGCGTCGGCGGACCGCTTGCGTTCGGTGATATCGACGATGCTGATGGGGATGCGGCTGCGCGCCTCCGGGTCGGCCGGCAGGGGGATCGACAAGATCACCGTGACCCGGCGCCCGCCGAAGGTGTGGAAATCCACCTCCGAGCGCACCATGGGGTCGCCGTCCCAGATCGCCGCGGCGAGATCGTTGAACGCGTCCAGGTCCGGGTCATCCATCTGCGTGCGCAGGAAGCCCAGGATCTGCTCCCTGGATGTCGCCTCGAACAGTGTCCGGGCGGCCATATTGGCGTCGACGATGTTGATCAGCTCGCGCAGCTCGAAGGCGTCCTGCGGGTGAGCCCGCAGCCAGGCACGGATGTCCTCCACGCCCTCCTGGCGCAAGCGCTCGATCGCCGGATAGAGGGCCGACATGTCGTTCACGCAGATCGACATGGGAACGGTGTCGAACAGGTATTGCAGGCGGCTTTCGCTGGCCCGCAGCGCCTGGCGCACCTGCATCCGATCTTCGATGTTCCGCAAGATCATGCCGAGCAGGGCGGCCGCCACGCTGTAGACCAGCATGTACGGCCCCATCACCTCGTCCACCAGCGGCAGCAGCACATCGCCGGCCAGCAGCAGCGATTGGCCGACGATCACCAGGTGGACGCAGACGCAGAACAAAAGCAGCGGCAGGAACTTCAGGCTCACCACGCCGCGGGCCACCAGCACCCGGAAGCCAAGGCCGAACAGAGTGCTGGTGGCGATGACCGCCAGCCCGCTCACCATGCCGTCTCCCCCCAGCCAGATGCGCTGGGCTGCCGACATGGCCGCCGCCACCGCCGCCCCGGCGGGGCCGGCGAACACCCCGGCCATGGTCAGCACCACCGACCGCGGGTCGAGCACGAACCCCGGCGCCAGCATGATGGGCGACAGCATGCCCGCCACGCTGATCGCCCCGAACAGCGCACCGGACGACAGGTCGCGCCAGCGGCTGCGCTGCCCTTGCCAGTGCTCTACGACGACATGTTGAAGGAAGCTGAGCGCCAGCAGGAGGGCGGCGCCCTTTGTCAATGCCAGAAGCATCGCGTTGGTCGCCGGCGGTGGTCAGCTTGCGTCGAGGGAGTGTCCAGCCGCATGTACCGGACACAGGTGATGCGAGGGCCTGCCAGCGCCGCCGGATCTGATCTTCATGCTACGTCCCTCTCCCCGGCTGTTGGCCTCTGCGGACCCGCCTTAGTTGACTGCGACGCACCTTGTCGTCGGGGGCCAGGTGACAGCCGGTCTTCGCGGCTCGGTCTCGCCGAAACCGGAAGTGGCCTGCTACCTATTTGACGGTTGCGACCCAAGACACGACACCGGATTCCGCCGGCGCGCTGTGGACCAACATCCCAATTTGCCAGGAGACCGTCGATGACCAAATTACCGCAGCCTCAACTTCGCCGGGCCGCCATCCATGCCGGCGAGGATCAGGCGGAACGCGCGGTTGGGTTGTCGCCCGACATCGTCATGGCGTCCAGCTTCGAGGTGGCGCCGGGGATCGGCTTCTCGGCCACCGAGATGGACGCCGAAACGCCCTATTTCTACACACGCTGGGCGAACCCCACGGTGCGCCAGCTCGAACGCAAGGTGGCAGCGCTGGACGCCGGCGAGGATGCGGTGTGCTTCGGCTCCGGCATGGCGGCGATCTCGCATCTCTGGCTCAGCCGGCTGAGTGCCGGCGACCGCCTGGTGCTCTCCAACGTGTGCTACGCCGGGGCGGCGGAACTGGCCCACGACACCCTGCCCCGCTTCGGCATCGAGGTGGTGACGGTGGACACCAGCGATGCCGAGGCCGTGGCGGCGGCCCTTACGTCCAACACCCGGCTGCTGCATGTGGAAACGCCGGCCAACCCGATCCTGCGTCTCACCGACATCGAAGCGGTCGCCAAGCTGGCCCATGCCGCCGGGGCGGACTTGGTGGTGGACAGCACCATCGCCACTCCGGTGGCCACCCGGCCCTTGGAGCTGGGGGCCGACTACGTGGTCCACTCGCTCACCAAATACGCCTGCGGCCATGGCGGCGATGCCCTGGGCGGAGCGGTGATCGGCAGCAAGGACGCGATGCAGCGGCTGCGCCAGGATGCGCTGATCCACATGGGCGGCACGCTGAGCCCGTTCCACGCCTGGCTGATCCTGCGCAGCCTGCACACGCTGGACATGCGGATGTACGCCCATGAGCGGGCGGCACTCGCCCTGGCCGAAACGCTGGAAGGCCACCCGAAGGTGGCGCGCGTGCTCTATCCCGGCCTGCCCAGCCACCCCCAGCACGACCTGGCGGTGCGGCAGATGGAGTGCTTTTCCGGCATGGTGTCGGTGGTGGTGCGGGTCGATCCGGCAGCGCTGGCCCAGCGGATCTATTCCGGCTGCAGCGTGTTCAGCTACGCGGTGTCGCTGGGTAAGTCCAAGAGCCTGGCGGTGCACATCCCCACCGAGGACCTGCTGCGCACCTCCTTCCGCCTGAGCGGTGCGGACGCCGATGCCTACCGCGCCTGGGCGGGCGACGGCGTGTTCCGCCTGTCGATCGGCCTGGAGCCGGCGGAAATGGTGGTCGCCGACTTCGTGGCGGCCCTGGACGACGTGTGAGCGCCCGGCGCCATGGCCTTCGTTCTCTCCAAGGTGGTCTGGCTGGTGTGTGCCCCGGCCAATCTGCTGGCGCTGCTGGTGCTGGCCGCCTTCGGGCTGCTGATCTTCCGCCGCCGGCGCAGTGCCGCCGTGCTGCTCGGGCTCGTTGCGGCGGCCCTGCTGGCGATTGCCGTGCTGCCCCTGGGGGTGTGGCTGCTGGCGCCGCTGGAGGACCGCTTCCCCGCCCACCGGATCGACGGTCCCTTGGCCGGCATCGTGGTGCTGGGCGGTGGCGTCGACAACGCCGTCTCCGCTGCCCGCGGGCGCATCGAGTTGAACGCGGCGGCCGACCGGCTGCTGGCGGCGGCCGATCTGGCCCGGGCCCGGCCCGACCTGCCGGTGGTGTTCACCGGCGGCAGCGGCCGGCTGATCGGCGACGAGCCGGGCGAGGCCGAGATCGTGGCCGCGTCCCTGGAGACCCTCGGCCTGCCGCCCGAGCGGATGATCTTCGAGGGCGGCTCCCGCACCACCGCGGAAAGTGCCGAGGCTGCACGCGCGCATCTGCCGCCCGATCTCGCCGCCGCCGCCGAGCCGTGGCTGCTGGTCACCTCTGCCTGGCATATGCCGCGCTCCATCGCCGCGTTTCGCGCCGCCGGCTGGAACGTGGTGGCCTATCCGGTGGACTACCGCACCCGCGGCGGCGAGGTGCCGTCCGACCCCTCGTTCAACATCCTCGGCGGTCTCGTCCTGCTCGATATGGCGGTGCACGAATGGGTGGGGCTTGCCGGCTACCGCCTGCTGGGCGTCAGCGACGATCTGTTCCCCGCACCCGCCGCAGCAGCACGGGAAAATTGAGCGCCGGGCGAATGAATTGCCTGCCCCGGCAAGCTGTGGCATCAACCATGGTTGGAATTGGGATCGCCCGGAGCCGCACGCGACCATGGAATTCCAAAGGGTTGGCAAGCGTTTTCTCAGTTTGGCCATAAGCTTGGGGCGGGCCGCACCGGCCCTGGCCGCGGCTTTGGCGCTCGCGGCCTGCGTGTCGTCGGGCGGTCAGACGGGGGTCGGCGCCAGGGAAGCCGGCGCCACCGCAGACATGGGGGTGGCCGGCTCCTACATGCTCGGCGCCCCCTATCAGCGCGGCGGCGCCACGGTCACCCCGGCGGAGTCGTTCACCTACCGGGACCTGGGCTATGCCGAGGTGCTGGGCAGCGACTCGCACCCCACCGCCAATGGCGGCCAATACGATCCCGACGCCCTGATGGGCGCCCACCCGACCTTGCAGCTTCCCAGCATGGTGCTGGTCACCAACGTCACCACCGGCCGTTCGGTGGCGGTGATGGTGAACGATCGCGGGCCGTCGCAGGCCAGCCACATCATCGGCGTCAGCCCGCGGGCCGCAGAGCTGGCGGAAATCGCGCCCGACGGCAGCACCCCGGTGGAAATCGCCGTGCTCACGGCCCCCTCCGTGGCGCTGGCCAACCGGGCCGGCCGTTCGGTGACGCCGGAGGGAACGGAGCTGGCGCAAGCGCCCGGCGAGGCGCCGCCGCCGCTGCCCGCGGTTCCCGCCGCACCGGTGCAGGCAGCCGCACTGATCGCCCCCGAACCGGTGGTGCCGCCGCCTTTGCTTCAGGCGGACGAGCCGCCGACCCCGGAGGCCGAAGCTCCGGCGGAGACCGCACTTCTGCCCATCGCCACCCCGGTGCCCGAACCGGTGGCGCCGCCGGCTCCCCTGCCGGTACCGGTGGCCGCGACGCCGCCGCCCGCGGCTGCGCATGCACCAGCACCGGTTCCGCCGCCCGCCCCCGCTCCTGCCCCTGCCCCGGCACCGCAGGCGAGCGATGCGGATCTGCCGCCCGGCACCTACGCCGCC
>JAGQRL010000020.1:35824-40013 GCA_020425485.1 Rhodospirillaceae bacterium | reverse complement strand
GAACACCTGCGGCTCCCGGCGGTGGGCAAGCGGACGGATATTGGCCCAGGCCCCGCAGTCGCCCAGTGCCTCGCGTAGCCAATCGGCGTCGTAGGCGCGGTCGGCGATGAAGATCATGCCCGACCCGACCGTTTCCAACATGTCCCGTGCCGTTCGGCCGTCATGGGCCTGGCCTTCGGTCAGTCTCAGACGGATCGGCCGGCCTTCGGCATCGACGACAACGTGGAGCTTGGTCGTCAGGCCGCCCCGCGAACGACCCATGCAACGGGATCGCAGATCTTCTTTTGCCCGTTCGCGGCGTGCTGATGCACGCGGATCGACGAGCTGTCGATCATCTGGATATCGCCGTCATAAGCCTCTGAAACGGCCTTCAAAAGCATTGCCCAGATGCCCGCCTCCCGCCACCGGTTGAAGCGGTTCACACAGGTCGTATGGGGGCCGTAGCGCGCCGGAATGTCCGCCCAGGGCGCCCCCGTGCGCAGCCGCCAGAAGATGCCGTTCAGCACTCGACGATCATCCACCCGTTTCACCCCACGGGATTTCTGCGGCAGCAGCGGCTGGATCACCGACCACTCGAAATCCGTCAGATCAAAGCGCGCCATCTTTCCCTCCATCTCGTGGAGGAAAGGAATCACGACGGCCCCTATCAGGGAATCCCCTTTATGGGTTCGTCACCTAGTTTGGCGGCATCGTAGGGTCCTTCTCTTGACCGGACGACCAACTCGTCCGCAGCCGGCAAAATGCCGGTGCGGACATCGGCCCTACGAGCGCGGCTTCAGGTTCTCCGGATCGTACAGGGGCGCGCTTCCCGCGCCGTTTGGTTCCCCTGCTCGGTTTGCCCAGCGGCTTTGGCAAGACGCGCGGCCGGCTTGACGGAACAGGCCAGTGATATGAGAATGAATTGCATTCGCATATTGAGCCGATTCTGGGAGACGCCGCCATGGACGAGCCAATGCGCCTCGTTCCCGATGGGCTGGCCGCAGCCGACGCGCCGTCGGGTGTGATCGATCGGCTCATGCAGATGTTCCAGGCCGGCGGCCCGGTGGTGGCGATCCTCGTTGGCCTGTCGGTGCTGGCCTGCACCATCGTCTTTGCCAAGCTGTGGCAGTTCCGCCATGCCCGGGCGGGGGATACCGCGACGGCGCGCCGCGCGCTCGCCCGCTACCGCGCCGGCCGCCTGCAAGAGGCGCTCGACATCGCCCTGGCTTCGCCGAACCCGGCTGCCCGGGCCCTGGCGGGCGCGCTCAGGGGGCGCCAGCGCCGCCTGCCGGAAGCGGCGGTGCGCGAGGAGATCCTGCGCTTCGGCACCGAGATGCTCGATCATTTGCGCAGCTGGCTGCGGCCTTTGGAGGTGATCGCCTCGCTGGCCCCGCTGCTGGGCCTGTTCGGCACCGTGCTCGGCATGATCGAAGCCTTCCAGAACCTGGAACAGGCGGGCAGCCGGGTCGACCCCTCCGTCCTGTCCGGCGGCATTTGGCAGGCCCTCCTCACCACCGCGGTGGGGCTGGCCGTCGCCATGCCGGTCGTGGTCGCCCACACCTGGCTGGAACGGCGGGTGGACCGGCTGGCCCAGGAGATGGAAAGCATCATCACCCAGGTGTTCACGCCCGACCTGTCGGCGGCCACCGCAGCGCCGGCGCACCCTGCGGACCAGGATGTCCTCCATGCCCCGGCCCCGGCTGCCTAGGTCCGGCGGGCGCGCCGGCAGCCTGATCAGCCTGACGCCGCTGATCGATGTGGTGTTCATCCTGGTCATCTTCTTCATGCTGGCCTCCAGCTTCGTGGACTGGCGGTCGATCGACCTGTCGGTTCCGGCGGGGGCCGCAGCCGCTGCGGCGGAGGAGGGGGCGCTGCTGGTGGAGGTGCGGGCGGACGGTCTGCGCCTGTCCGGCGAGCCGGTGACGCTCGACGGGTTGGCGGCACGGATTGCCGAGGCGCCGGACAGGCACGTGCTGGTGCGCCCGGCACCGCTTGTCGGGGTGCAGCGGGTGGTGGCGGTGCTCGACCGGCTGGCGGCGGCGGGGGCGGAGAACCTGTCGCTGGTCGGCGGCGGCTCCGGGGGCGAGCAGCCATGAGGTTCCAGGCGCGCCGCCCCAACCGGAGCGAGGAGAACATCCTGCCGCTCACCAACATCGTGTTCCTGCTGCTGATCTTCTTCATGCTGGCGGGGCGGCTGTCCGCCGCCGATCCGTTCCGCATCGACCTGCCGGTGTCCGCCAGCCAGGCGGAGGCGAGCGAGCGCACCATCGTCGTCGCCGTGGCGGCCGATGGCCGGCTGGCGCTGGACGGCGCCGAGGTGTCCGGGCCGGCGCTGGAAGCCGCCCTGGCCGAACGGCTGGACGCCGATCCCGCAGCACGGGTGCAGCTTCGTGCCGACAGCCGGGCAGAAGCCCTGGCGCTGGTGGCGCTGACCGAGCGGCTGCGCGCCGCCGGGGTGGAGCGCCTGCTGCTGATCACCGTGCCGGAGGCGCCATGAGCACCCTCGGGCGCCACCGCTGGGCGGGCTGTCTGGCTGCGGCCGTTGTCGTGCATGCCGGAGTGGTGATGGCCGCCCTGTGGCCGCCGGAGGTGCCGCGCGGCGCCGGCGGTGGTGGCGGCGGCTATGCCGTGTCGCTCGGCACCGCGGGGGGTGCGCAGTGGGCCGATGCCGCGGTGCCCGATGCGGCTTCGGAAATGCCGGCGGTGGCGATGGAGCAGGCGGACCAGGCGGCGGAACCGGTGGTGCCGGCTGCCACGTCACCGGTCGAGACCGTGGAAGTGGAGACGGCGGAGATTGAGGCGGCGGAGGTGGAGATCGCCCCGGCCGAGATCGCCCGTGTTGCTGCCGAACCAGCAGACATTTCACCGGTCGACACGCCACCCGCAGATCTCCCGGCCAACCCGGCGATGGCCGAACCCGCGGAGCCACCGCCGCCGGCGGTCGTCACGACCCCCCACCCCGCCGAAGTGGAGACGGCGGAACTGGACATGGCCGAACCGGAGATGGTGCAGGCTCAAGCGGCGATGGATCCGCCCCCCACCGCGGAAGCTGAAATGCTGGCGGAAACCCCGGTGACCGTTCCCGACGAGACTGTGGAGGTGGCTTCAGCGGCCGTGCCGCCGCCGCCCGAGGTGGTCGCGGACGCCGTGCCGCAGGAGCCGGTGCCGCAGCCGGCGGAGGGTCTGGATACGGAGGTGGAGATCGCCGCGGCGGCTGCGGTGGCGCCGCTGGCGGTGGCGGATAGCGTGGCGGTCCCGCCGCTGCCCGGCCATCGGCCGCCACCGCCGGCACCCCAGGTGCAGCAACCAGTGCAGACCGCATCGCTGCCCCAGCCGATCCCCGATGCCGCACCGGCCGCTCCCCAGCCGGCGCCGCAGGCAGAGGCGCCGGTGCCGGAGGGCGGGCCGGCCACCGCGCCGGGGGAGGAGGCAGGCCCGGCCGCCCTGCCGGGGGACGGTGCGGGCACCGATGGCGGGGCGGGGCCAGGCGCTGGCGGCGGTGCCGGCGGCGGCATCAGCCCCGACTATCTGGCGACTCTCCAGGCCTGGCTGGAACGCCACAGGGACTACCCCAACCGCGCCCGCCGGCAGGACATGGAGGGCACGGCGCTGCTGTATTTCGCCATGGACCGCAGCGGCAACGTGCTGGAGGCGCGGCTGGCGCAAAGCTCCGGCCACGAGTTGTTGGACCGGGCGGTGATGGAGATGATCGCGCGGGCCGAACCGCTGCCGGCCTTGCCGCCGGAGATGCCCCAGGTGCGCCTGGAACTGGTGGTGCCGGTGCAGTTTTCGCTGCGCTAGATCTCCACCACACCGAGAGAGCGGCCGATACCCGGCCGCCTCAGGCCTCCAGCGCCCACCAGCGTTCCATGGGGGCGGGCGGGAACCCGGTCTCCTCCGCATGCGGGCGGCCGAAGCGGTCCCACCACGCCAGCCAGGTTTCGTTGGTGCGCCACAGGGGCAGCATCGCCAGGGTGTGGCGGAACACGCGGTCGAAGGCGCGGCCGGCGGCGACCAGCTCGGCGGGGCTGCGGGCGGCTTCCAATGCCTCGATGGTGGCGTTGAGCGCCGGATCGTTGATGCCGGACAGGGCGTAGGAGCCTTCCATATCGGCCAGATCGCCGTGCCACAGCAGCCGTTCGGCCGAGCCCGGCAAGGGCTGGGGCGACCACGACAGCGTCGCCATGTCGAACGCCCGGTCCAGCATCAT
>JAGQRL010000020.1:7645-35744 GCA_020425485.1 Rhodospirillaceae bacterium | reverse complement strand
TCGTAGAGCGGGTTGAGGGTGAGGAGCTGGATGTCCAGCGGCTCTCCGCTATCCGGGTCGACACGGCGGCCGTCCACCACCTGAAGGCCGGCTTCGTCGAGCAGGCGGGCAGCTTCGGCGAAGGCGGCCCGGCTGCCCGGTTGCGGCAGCCCGGCCAGCGGGTCGGGGTTGTCCAGGATCGCCGGGTCCAGGATCGCCGGGTCCAGGCCCGCACCGGCGGTGCCGAGGATCGCGCGCTCGTCCGCCCCGGCACTGCCGCTGGCGGCAAGATCGCTGTCGCCGAACACGCTGGAGAAGGGCGCATAGGCGCCGAGGAACAGGGTTTCGTTCACCTGGTCGAAATCGTAGGCGAGGGTGAGCGCCAGGCGCACCCGCCGGTCGGCCAGCAGCGGCCGGCGCTGGTTGAACACGAGCCCGTGCAGCGTGTGGCCGGACACGCTCGGCGTTGCCTCCCGCCGCACCTCGCCGGAGGAGAGCGCGGGGCTGGCATAGCCGTTCACCCAGCGCACCGGGTTGTTTTCAAAGCGCAGGTCGTAGTCGCCGACGAGGAAGGCTTCCATCGCCACCGTTTCGTCGCGGTAGAAGTCGAACACCAGCCGGTCGAAGTTCCAGTGCCCGGCCGCCGCGCCGCGCTCGGCCCCCCAGTAGTCCGCCACCCGTTCCAGGATCATCTGGCGGCCCATGATGGCGCTGCCCAGTCGATAGGGGCCGCTGCCGAGGGGCTGGGGCTCCTCGCCGGCAGCGCGGGCGGCCCGCCACACATGGGCGGGGTGGATGGGAATGGTGGCGATCTGGCGCACGAGGTCCCGGTGGCCGATGCGGGTGTTGGCGAAGCGCACGCGGCCGGGCCCATCCGCCGTTACCGTGAAGGGCAGGAAGGCCTGGCGGTAGAAGGGCGCCCCCTCCGTCTTCAAGGTCTCGAAGGTGAACACCACGTCGTCCGCCGTCACCGGCGCGCCGTCGTGCCAGCGGGCCGCGGGATCGAGATCGAACACCGCCTCGGAGAAGTCCTCGGCGACGGTGAGGCCGCGGGCAAGCAGGCCGTAGAAGCTCGATGCCTCGTCGTCCGCCTGCACCACCAGGTGATCGTAGATCAACCGCAGGTCGGCCGGCGGCCGGCCGGGAAACACCAGCGTATCCAGCGTGTCGTAGGTGCCGATGCGCGCCAGGTGGAGCTGGCCGCCCTTGGGGGCTGCGGGATTCACATAGTCGAACGCGGCAAAGCCCGGCGGGTAGCGCAGCGCGCCCAGGGGCGAATAGCCGTGGGCGAAGCCGGCATCGGCGTTCGCATCGGCATTCGCATCGGCATCGGTGGCCCAGGCCGGGTGCACGGCGATGGCCGCCGCCGATCCGCCAAGCGCCAGCACCTGGCGCCGGGTGAGGCCATGTGAGGTCATGGAGATCGCCCTACGCTGCGCAGATGGCCTACGGCTTGACCGTTTGCAGGATGGTGAAGCCTTCGAACACCGGGCCGCTGAGGTAGAGCGTGCCGGCGCGTTCCCCCGCCCCCTTGTGGGCATCGCGGAACGCCTGGCTCTTGGTCCAGGCCACGAAGTCCTCCTCGCTCGCCCAGATGGTGTGGGAGGCATAGAGCGAGTGGTCTTCCGCTTCTGGCCCGCGCAGCAGGTGGAATTCCACAAAGCCCTTCTCCTTGGCGATGTGGACTTCGCGGTTGAGCCAGACGGCTTCGAAATCGGCTTCCTTGCCCTTGACGACGCGGAACCGGTTCATGGCGATGAACATGGGGATGCTCCTGGGTTCTGGGGATCGGCGCTCCGCTGCAGGGAGCGCACAGGTGGCAGGCCGGCTGGTGGCCTTAGAAGGTCAGCCGGTAGCTGACGCCGGCGTAGAAATTGCGGCCCGGTTCGCTGGCGCCGGAGGCCACCACCTCGTAGTCGGTATCGGCCACGTTCTCCACGCCGAGGTCGAGGCGCAGGCCGTCCAGCGGCCCGTCCTGCGGTTCCCAGGTGGTGTAGAGGTCGAACACCGCGTAGCCGTCGCGCGCCTGGTTGGGATCCGCCACCCGATCGAAGTCCGCCGCGACGGTGATGCGCGAGCCGATGCGCAGATCCACCTCCGGGATGCGGGTGCCGATGTCGGCATAGAAGCGGTTGGGGAACAGCACGCCGATGGGCTGCCCGGTGTCGCGATCCTCGCCGTCGATGGTGGCGAAGCTGGTCTGGGCGTAGAAGCGCGGGCTGTCGTAGTCGAGTTCCAGCTCGAAGCCTTCGATATGGGCGTTGGCCACGTTGACGTAGGAGCTGTGGTACTCGCACGGCGAGAAGGGCGGGAAGAAGCAGGTGGCCGGCGGGTTCGCGTCCACCTGGAGGTCGATCAGGTTGTCGACGTCCGACCAATAGTAGGAGGCCTGGGCGGTCAGCAGGTCGCGGTCCAGCACCATCTCGTCGAACTCGAAGCCGATGCCGATCTCCACCGTTTCGGAGCGTTCCGGCCGCAGGCTGGGATTGCCGACGAAGGTGTTGTTGACGGTGACGGGGCCGGCCGGGATGGAGAAATGGGTGCCCGATGCGTACAGCTCGTCCATGGAGGGGCCGCGGAAGCCGTGGGCATAGCTGGCGAACAGGTTCACCCAGGGGGCGGGCTCGTAGCGCGCGGCGATGCGCGGCGACAGGGCGTCGTCCGTCACATTGGTCTGGCCTTCGGACTCGCTGGCATAGTGATCGTAGCGCAGGGCGGGGATGAAGCTCAGCTCGCCCGGCACGAAGCCCAGGTCCTCGAACACGATTTCGTCCTGCACGAACAGGGCGTACACCTGCACCTCTGCATCGGGCACCCCGCCGCGCACGCCGCCGGCATCGTTGCTGTCCTGGCCATCCTGCCGGTCGCGGTAGAACTCCAGCCCGTAGGTCAGCGTGCTGTTGATGGTGTCGGTGAGGTGGATGCGCGTGCGGTTGTCCACCGTGATGCCGTAGGTGTCGACCTCGCGCAGCACATAGCGGTCGGTGTCAACCTCCGGCTCTTCCACGCCGCTGCGGCTGTAGTAGGGCACGATGGCCAGGTCGATCCAGTCGTTGCCCGGCGGGGCGAATTCGATACGCGCCTGCACCGTGTCGTTGCGCACGGACCGGTCCACCAGCGGGTTGGTGGCGTCGGCGATGTTGTTGCCCTGCGGGTTGCTGGGGTCGACGGCGTCGAGCCGGTAGGCGATGTAGCTGGTGGTGACCGACAGGCCGTCTGAGAGCTGTGCGGTGCCGGTCACCAGCCCGGACACGAGATCGTCGTCCGACGGCAGCAACAGGCCGCTGCCCAGCTCGATATTGCCGGCATCGCGGTAGATGATGCTGGCCAGCCCGGAAAAGCGGCCGTCCTCGGTCTGCGCGAACACCGAGCCGCGGCCCATCCATTCCTCGCTGGCATCCTGGTAGCCGAAGCCGACTTCGGCACCGAACGTCTCGCCCGGGTCCAAGAGGTCACCGGCCTGCAGCGTGCGGAAGGCGATGACGCCGCCCAGCGCGCCGGACCCGTAGAGGGCGGAGCCGGGGCCGCGGATCACCTCCACCGCCTGCAGCATGGCGGGATCGATGAAGGCGCGCCCGTCATGCCCGGACACGAAGCTCTGCCGCGCGCCATCCAGCAGGATGACCACGCCTTCGCCTTCCAGGCCGCGGATGCTGATCGACTGGCCGCTGCGCCTGGGCCCGCCCTGGGGCTGCACGCCCGGCACGCCTTCCAGCACGTCGAACACGCTGGTGGGCTGCAGGGTTTCGATACGGTCGCGGTCGATCACCGTGACCCGGCCGGGATAGTCCAGCACGGCGGTCGGCGTCCGCGTGGCGTAGATCGACAGCGGCGGCAGGGAGATCGGGCCGGAGGGCAGCGAGGTTTCCGTTTCCGACGCCGTTGCCGCGGGCGGTTCGTTGTCGACCGTCGCGTCCTCGGCCTCGCCTTCCACGGCGGCCGCTCCGGCCGTCATCATCAGCAAGGCAACAACTGAGAACGGTGCTCCGAACCCTTCGATCAAGCCACGTGTACCAGACAACGCCCCCTCCTGCGTGCTGCCGCCGGGCGAATTCCCTTTGGGCATTAACGATGGGGGCCAGATAGGCCCGGGCCGGGCTGGCTGTCAATGCAAATGCGACTCATTCGCAATTCATAATCGCAGCATCGCGGGGCCACCGCTTCCCCCCGGCTAGGCCGGTCGCCCTTGGGTCACCCGTTTTCCGCGAAAGCGCATGCCTGCCAGCAGGCGGTTAACTGTTGACAATTTACGCGCTGCTGGCCACGGTGCCCGGCAAAATTCGGGAGGATGAGATGCGCGAATACGGGCTCTATATCGGCGGGGAGTGGGTTGGCGGTGCGTCCGGAGAGACGTTCCAATCCTTCAATCCCTACCGCCAGCAGCCCTGGGCCACGCTGCGCGAGGCCACGGAAGCCGAGGTGGATGCCGCCGTGCAGGCGGCGCAAAAGGGCAATGAAACCTGGCGCGCCATGAACGGCGGGGCGCGGGCGGAAATCCTCAACCGCATCGCCGCCGTCCTGTCCGCGAACGGGGACGACCTGGCGGAGCTGGAGTCGACCGACAACGGCAAGGTGATCCGCGAAACCCGCTCGCAGATGCAGTTCGTGGCCCGGCTGTTCCGCTTCTACGCCGGCTATGCCGACAAGCTGTACGGCTCCACCATCCCGCTCGATCAGCCCGCCATCTTCGACTACACGACGCGCGAGCCCTACGGCGTCGTCGGCCTGATCACCGCGTGGAATTCGCCGATCAGCCTCTTGGGCAACAAGCTGCCCGCGGCACTGGCCGCCGGCAATTGTGCCGTCGTCAAGCCGTCGGAACATGCCTCGGTGACGACGCTGGAGTTCTGCAAGCTCCTGGAAAAGGCCGGCGTGCCGCCCGGCGTGGTCAATGTGGTCACGGGCGGCCCCAAGGTGGGCGACGCCATGGTGCGCCACCCCGGCATCGCCAAGGTGAGCTTCACCGGCAGCCCCGGTGTGGGCCGCATCATCGCCGCCACGGCGGGCCAGCACCTGAAGCCGGTGACGCTGGAGCTTGGCGGCAAGTCCCCCAACATCATCTTCGACGACGCCGATCTGGACCAGGCGACCGTGGGGGCGCTGGCCGGCATTTTCGCCGCCACGGGGCAAACCTGCATCGCCGGGTCGCGCCTGCTGGTGCAGAAGCGCGTGCATGACGAGATCGTCGAGCGCCTGGCGGAGCGCGCCAAGGCCATCCGCATGGGCGATCCGCTGGACCCGGCAACGGAAATGGGCACGGCGGCCAACGAGCCGCAGTTCAACCGCATCATGGCGGCGATCGACAGCGCCAAGGGCGACGGCGCCACCCTGGTGACCGGCGGGGCGCGGGCCACCGGTGCCGGGCTGGACGACGGGCTGTTCATCCAGCCCACCATTTTCAGCGGCGTGACCAACGACATGAAGGTCGCCCAGAACGAGATCTTCGGCCCCGTCCTCTCGGTCATCTCCTTTGAGGAGGAGGACGAGGCGATCGCCATCGCCAACGACATTCCCTACGGCCTCGCCTCGGGTGTGTGGACCACCAACCTGTCGCGCGCCATGCGGACGATCCCCAAGCTGCGCTCCGGCGTGGTCTGGGTGAACACCTACCGCATGGTCGCCGCCCAGGCGCCCTTCGGCGGCGTGAAGGAAAGCGGCTTCGGGCGCGAGCGGGGCGAGCAGGGGCTGCTGGAGTTCACCAATGTGAAGAACGTGATGATCGATTTCTCCGGGGAGAAGCGGGACCCGTTCGCGGTCAAGAACTGACGCTGCTTCCGGCAATCCGCTTCGGCCCTCGCCCCCGCCCGGCCATCCAACCCCCCTGTCGACGACCGGGTGGACGGGTGAGGGCCGGAACCGCCGCGAAGGCGGCGGCAGCGGACCCAACCACCAACAAGACCACCCTCAGGGAGACCCCAGATGAGCCTTCGCATCGGCTATGTCGGTATCGGCCAGATGGGTGCGGGCATGGCGCTCAGCCTGTCGCGCGCCGGTTTCGACGTGATCGGCTACGACGTCAGCGCTGCCAGCCGGGAGAGTGCTGCGGCCCAGGGCCTGGCGGTGACCGAGACGCTCAGCGACGCCGTGGTGGGGCGCGACTTCGTGCTCACCAGCCTGCCCAATCCGGCGATCGTGCGCGACGCCTGGCTGGGCGAGAACGGCATCCTGGCCCAGGGGCCGAAGGACGCGGTGTGCATCGATTTCAGCACCATCGATGCCGAAACCATGAAGGCCGTCGGCGCCGCCTGCGTGGAGCGCGGCCTCGGCGTCGTCGATGCGCCGGTGAGTGGCGGTCCCAACGAGGCGATTGCCGGCAAGCTGGTGCTGCTGATCGGCGGCAGCGATGCGGATGTGGCCCGCGCCAAGCCGGTGCTGGACGCCATCGGCGAGGTGCAGTTGCGCACCGGCCCGGTGGGCACGGCGAAGACCGTGAAGCTGGTCAACAACGTCATGTCCATGGGCAACATCCTGATCGCCGCGGAGGCGTTTGCCCTCGGCGTGGCGGGCGGGGTGGAGCCCCAGGCGCTCTACGATGCCCTGTCGCAAAGCGGCGGCCGCTCGCACCACTTCCTCAAGCGGTTTCCCAATGCGCTGAAGGCCAACTGGGATCCCGGCTTCAAGATGGAGCTGGGCGAGAAGGACGTGGCCCTGGCGGTGGACTTCGCACGCAGCCTGGGCCAGCCGATGCCGGCCGCCTCCCTGGTGCGCGAGATGATGACCATGGCGCTGGCCACCGGCTACCGTGGCCGCGATGTGGTGGCCCTGCTCGACATGTACGAGAAGATGAACGCGCCGGACGCCTGAGGCCCTTTGCTGAGCCGGTTCCTGCCCTCTCCCCCGCCCGGCCACCCAATATTTTACAATGGCTTGGGCGGCCGGGCGGGGGAGAGGGCTGGCGCAGACTGATGGGCGGTGGATACCGCCCCAACATCGACGAGACGCGAGATGTCCGAATACGTCGTTCACGCCATCAAGTATGCCCGCATCGGCGACCGTACGGCGGCCGAGAACTTCATGAACGGCGACCCGCACAACGGCCCCATGCCGATGGACTTCTTCGTCTGGACGCTGACGGACGGAGACCGCACCATCGTCGTCGACACCGGCTTCGACCAGGCCACGGCGGCGCGGCGGGGCCGCATGGTCTCCCGCCCGGTGGAGGAGGGCTTGCGCGCCGTGGATGTGGATCCCGGCAGCATCAGCGACGTCATCCTCACCCACATGCACTACGACCACTGCGGCAACCACGACCTGTTCCCTGAGGCGCGCTACCACTTGCAGGAAAGCGAGATGCGGTTCTGCACCGGCCGCTGCATGTGCCACCACGTGCTGCGCCACCCCTTCGAACTGCCCGACGTGCAGAACATGGTGAAGCGGGTGTTCGAGGGGCGCGTGTGCTTCCACGACGGGGCGGCGGAAATCGCGCCCGGCGTCAGCGTCCATTGGGTGGGCGGGCATTCAAAGGGCTTGCAGGTGGTCCGCGTGCGCACGCGGCGCGGCTGGGTGGTGCTGGCGTCGGATGCCTCGCACTACTACGCCAACTTCCAGCAGCACCGGCCCTTTGCCATCGTGGTCGATGTCGACGACATGCTGAACGGGTATGAGACCATGGTGGGCCTGGCCAGCTCCGCGGCGCATATCGTGCCCGGCCACGATCCCCTGGTGCTGGAGCGCTACCCCTCTGCCGGCAAGGGCGAGGGCATCGTGCGGCTGGACGCAGATCCGCTGACGGACTGAGGGCGCTCCGCCTTTACCGCCCCGCCCCTACCGCCCCGCCTACACCGCCGCGGCCTGGGCGCGCGGCCCGTTCTCCGCCGTCTCGGAAACCAGCAGCAGGTGGCCGAGGTCGGCGACATCGTCCGCCCGGTCGATGGTCAGCAAGGTTTCGAACAGCCGGGCCGCCTGAACGGGCGGCAGCGCCAGTTCCGCACAGTCGATGAACTTGTCGGCGAGTGCCGCGGGGTTTTCCGGCATCAGCCGGCCTTCCGCCAGCACATTGTCGATCCTGCGGGCAAGGCGCCGCCCGTCGACGGTTTCCACCACCACCTCCGCTGCCCACTGGCTGTCGGCATCGTCGCCCATCTCCGGGTGGCCCTTGGCTTCCAGCCGGTCGAGCAGCCGGGCGATGCGCGGCTCGGTCACGCGGTCGACGGCAAAGTCGCCCAGGGTCACCGCCCCGTCCGCCAGCGCGCGGGCCACCACGTATTGCACGGAGAACTTGCCTTCCAGTGAGGTGCGGGGGTGCGGGGTATCGGTGTGGCGCAGGCGCCGGCGGTGCGGCATCACCTCGATGCGGGCGATGTCGTCCGCCGCGATCCCGGTTGCGTCCCGCAGTTCCAGGGCGGCGACGATGGCGGCATGGGTGCTGCCGCAGCAGGGCCAGAGCTTCAGCACCATGCCGTCGCCTTCCAGCTCCCAGGGGGCGCCCCAGTTCTCGAACAGCTTGGCCGCGTCGTAGTTGCCAGCCCCGTTGTAGACCTCGAAGAAGCCCTGCCGGTGCTCGAACGCCGTTTCGTCCGCGGTGAAGCCGCGCTCAGCCAGCAGGGCGGACATAAGGCCGGCGCGGGCGGCGATGCCGACATGCAGCGGCTTGGTCATGGTGCCGAAATTGGCCTTGATGCCGGCGGACTGCGAGGCGGCGATGGTCAGCGCGGTGGCGATGCCGGCCTCGTCCAGGCCCAGCATATGGGCGCAGGCGGCGGCGACGCCGATGGTGCCCATGGTGGAGGTCGGGTGCCAGCCCTTGTCGTAGTGGCTCCAGGCGACGGAGCGGGCGAGGCGGATTTCGGTTTCCACCCCGGCCGCGTGGGCGGCGACCAGCTCGGCCCCGCTTTTGTGTTCGGCTTCGGCCAGGGCCAGCAGCGGCGCCACCAGGGTGGCCGAGTGGTGCACGCCGAGCATGGAGGAGAAGTCGTCGTAGTCCAGCGCGTGGGCGGCGACGCCGTTGATCATGGCGGCATCGAGCATGGACACGCGCCGGGCGTGGCCGAACAGGGTGGAGGGGCCGGGCGCTGCGCCGATCCCCGGGATTTCCTGGACGATGCGCACGCAGTCCTCATGCGCGCCGGCCAGCGCCACGGCGATGTTGTCGACGATCCCGATGACCACGCGGGTCCTGGCCTTGTCGGTCAGTCCGTCGGCGGTGACGGCGCGAATGTTGCGCGCCAGGCGCCGGGCGATCGGGTCCATCGTGGTCATTCATATCCTCCCTCGGCGGCCGTTGCGGCGGCAGTGTTCTGGACCACACCGCGAGCCGGCAGGCCGGTGGGCCGATCCCTTTGGCGGGCCGGCTCGGCTTGGATCCGCATGGGGGGCGGGGACCGGGGCGATCACCGACAGGAGGCAGGATGGTGGATTGAATGTCAACAGTTTACAGATAACACGCCCTGGGATAAGTCCCATGCGTGGAGATCGCGACGGCGGGACGGGACCGGCAATGGCGCAGACGATGCGGGCAATTCAGATCGACACCTACGGCGACGAGTCGGTGGTCAAATTCCGCACGGTGCCGATCCCCGGCATCGCCACCGACGAGGTGCTGGTGCGGCTGCACTACGCCGGCATCAACTTCATGGATATCCACACCCGCCAGGGCAAATACCGGACCTCGCGCACCTACGCCGTTTCGGTGCCCACCACCTTGGGCATGGAAGGGGCCGGTGTGATCGAAGCCGTCGGGGCGAAGGTCGAGGGCCTGCGACCGGGCCAGCGGGTCGCCTATTGCCTGAGCTGGGGCACCTACGCGGACTATGCCGCGGTGCCGGCCTGGCGGGTGGTGCCGCTGCCCGATGGCATCGCCCTGCCGCTGGCCGCCGCGGCACTGTTCCAGGGGCTGACGGCGCACTACCTCGTCCACGATGTCGGCCGGCTGGGGCCGTCCACCACCTGCCTGATCCACGCCGCGTCGGGCGCCACCGCCCAGATCATGATCCAGATGGCCGCGGCCCGGGGGGCGACGGTTCTGGCCACCACCAGCACCGAGGAGAAGGCCGCCGTGGCCCGCACCCGCGGGGCAAGCCATGTCTTCCCCTACGCGGATTTTGCCGAGCGCGCGCGGGCTGCCACCCAGGGCCGCGGGGTGGATGTGGTGCTCGATGCCATCGGCGCCCCGACCTTTCGCGAGAGCCTGCGGGCCATCGCCAGGAAGGGGCTGATGGTCGCCTACGGCAGCGTCGGCGGCAGCGTGCGCGACATCGATCCGATCGAACTGGGCGAAGCCGGCTCCATCTTCCTCGTGCGGCCGCGCCTCGCCGACTACTCGGAGGATGCTGCAACCATCCGGCGTCGCGCTGGCGACGTGTTCGATCTTTTGGAAGATGGTAAGCTTACGATAGACGTCGCCGGGGTCTATGATTTCGCTGACGTCCTGACCGCCCATCGTCGCCTGGAAAGCCGGACAATGGTGGGAAAGCCCGTTCTGCAGATCGCTGTGTGAGTGGACTTTGCCTGCCCGACGCCCAAAACTTCGAAATGGTTGACAGTCTGCGTGAACCTGCCGAACCTAGTGTCAACAGTCGTCGATTTCGGACTTGCGGGCAGCCACAGGCCGGTCGCCTGACCGGCGCAAATTGGTTAAGTTGTTGATATGGAAACAAAAATCGAGCCGGTTTCGCTCGTCGACACCGTAACCAAACGCCTGGAAGCGGCCATCATCAACGGCCAGCTTGCCCCCGGTGAGCGGATTCGCGAGCAGGTTCTGGCGGTGGAAATGGGCATCAGCCGCGGCCCGCTGCGCGAAGCGATTCGCCGGCTGGAAGGCCGCCGGCTGCTGGAGCGCACCGCCAATATCGGCGTCCGCGTGGCCGAGCTGTCGCCGCAGAAGCTCGACGAGCTGCTCACCGTGCGCGAAGCCCTGGAGGGGATGGCGTGCCGGCTGGCGGCCGAGCGCATCACCGACGAAGAGGTGGACCAGCTCCGCGCCCTGCTCGATAGCCATGCCGAGCTGAAGGACGTGTCGTCGGGTGCCGGCTACTACCAGAAGAGCGGCGATTTCGACTTCCATTTCCGCATCGCCAAGGCGTCGGACAACGGCTTCCTGATTGCCATGATCACCGGCGATCTCTACGACCTGCTGCGCATCTACCGCTTCAAGTCGTCGACGATGCAGGGGCGCGCGGGGGCGGCACTGGACGAGCACCGCAACATCGTCGAAGCGCTCCGGCGGCACGATCCCGATGGCGCCGAAGCGGCCATGCGGGCGCATCTGCGCAACGCCCGCATCCACGCCCAGCTTGCCATCCAGCACAACGAAAAGCTGGCCCAGGCCGAAGCCAACTAAAGCATTTTCCGGTCCGTCAGCGGCGGCCTCAGCCGCCGCCGTTGCCCAGCCGCAGCGCTTCCATCAGCGTCGGCACGCCGCGCGTTTCCAGCGCCAGCACGGCGGCACGGATGTGCTGCGCCTGGTCGGCGGAAACGGCCAGGCAGGCGTTGGCCATGAACTTGTCGCTGGCCTCTTCCAGCGACAACTGGCGGTCGCCGGCGCCGCTGTTGACGGGCACATGGCGTTCCAGCGTGCGGCCGTCGCCAAGGCGCACGGCAACGCCGCCGGAGAAATAGGTGGGGAAGAGGGACGCCGGATCGGCCTCGCAGTCGCAGCGCAGCGCCAGCGCCTTCACCGCGGGGTCGGCGAGGGCCGCGTCCGTCAGGTCGGGCAGGCCGAAGCGGCCCTTCAGCAGCGTGGAGGCCACCACGAACGGTGCGCTGAACTTGGCTTCGTACTCGTTGCCGGCACGCCGCTTCTGCTCGATGGGTTCGGCGACGATCTTCAGCGTGTCGTGGGGCAGGCGGATGGTCACCCGGTCGATCTCCGCCCCGGCGATGTCGTCGCGCAGCGCCAGGGCCGCATCGGCACAGCCATGGATGAAGTGGCACACCGGGTAGGGCTTCAAGGCGGTGTCGGCCATCATCCAGGTGGTGCCGAGCCCGTCCGTCAGGAAGCTTTCGTCCACGTCCTTGCGGTGGTCGTGCAGGTGGGTTTCGAACAGCCCGAAGCGGCCTTCCAGCGCCCGCGTCGGCCCGAAGAAGCCGTGGCGCGCCAGGGTGGCCGCGGTGATGCCGCCGCCGGCCGCCCAGCCGGGATGCAGCCGCTTGGTCCACGCCCCTTCCTCCAGGAACACCTGGATGCCGGACGCGGTGCTGGCGGCGATGCCGAGCGCGTTGACGTGGGCTTCGGCACTGTTGGCCAGCAGGCAGCCGGCGGCGAGGGCTGAGCTGAAATGGGCGAGCACGCCGGTGGCGTGGAAGCCGGTGTGGTGGAACCCGCCCTTCACCGCAGCGCCCAGGCGGACCGCCGCTTCCATGCCGATGCAGTAGGCGCGCATCGCCGCCCGGCCGTTGAGCGACTTGTCCTCCGCCAGTGCCAGCACGGCGGGTAGCACCGCGGCGGTGGGGTGGACGATGGCCTGGAGATGGGTGTCGTCGTAGTCCAGCCCGTGGATCAGCACCCCGTTGGCCAGTGCGGCATCGCGCGGCTGCGCCCGGGCGGTGCTGCCGATCACGGTGCAGCTACCGGCAGAGCCGCTGAGGTCCCGCACCGCGGCCAGCGTCGGCCCGGCGAAGGGAAAAGTGGTCGATGCCAGCGCCAGGCCCACCCCATCGAGGATGTGGATGCGCGCCCGCTCCAGCACCGCCTGCGGGATGTCCACATAGCGGGTGTCGGCGGCGAAGGCGGCGAGCGCCTGGGACGGGCCGGCCGCGGCGGGCGGGCTGGGTGCGATGGCCTCGGCCTTCATGGGTCCGGTCCAAACCTCTGTTGCGGGTGATGTCAGATGGCGATCGGGTCGGCGTCCAGGCGGACGATCCCCGGCCCCTTGTTGGAGGACGGGTAGCGTTCCAGCACCAGCGGGTCGTGCCCCGGCACGATGTGCTGCCGCGAGGAGGCCAGCCGGTCCATGGTGTCGTAGCCCTTGAGCATGTCGGCCACGTCGACGACCACGGCGAAGGGGGCATGGCGCTCGAAGTTCTCGTAGTAGTGCGCGGCATCGGAAGCGAGCACGACCCAGCCGCGCCGCGTCTTCACCCGCACCACCTGCAGGCCGCGCGAATGGCCGCCCACCCAGTGCAGGCTGAGGCCGGGGGCGATCTCCCGGTCGCCGTCGTGGAACTGGACGCGCCCCTCGAACACCCGCTTCACCATGTGCTGCACGTCTTCCAGGTGGAAGGGGTGGCGCAGGATGTGGTGGCACATGCACGGGCCCGTGCAGTACGCCATCTCGCGTTCCTGCAGGTGATAGCGGGCGCGGGGAAACAGCTCGTGGTTGCCCGCATGGTCGTAGTGCAGGTGGGAGAGGATGACGTCTTCCACCGTGTCGGGGTCGATGCCGACGGCGGTCAGCCCTTCGCCCACCGGGCGCCAGATCTCACGCCCCCGCGCCGGCCCGGAGATTTCGTCGAACCCGGTGTCGAGAACGAAGGTGCGCTCGCCGTCGGTGATCGCCCAGACGAAGTAGTCCAGGTCCATCCGGGCATCGTGGGCGTCGCCGCCAAGGAAGTTCTGGGACCGGGTGCGATCGGAATTGCGGGCGTATTTGATCGCATGAATCTCGTAGTCGGGCATTCCCGTGATCCCCCGGATTTTCTTTTCTGCGTTCGGGCAAGCCGAACCCCAATGCGCCCGCGGCGCGCACACCGGCGCTCGGGGGGCATTGGGGTAGGCAATCAGGCTCGCCTGATAATGTCAACAGTTGACCATCTCAAACCAGCCCGCCGTTGCGGCGGCCGGCCGGAGGGTCCCCACCGTCAACCCTGGCTCTGGCGCCAGCGGATCAGCCGCTCGATGCCGTCTTCGATGGACACCGTCGGCGTCCAGCCGATCATCCGCTCGATCTTCTCCACGGAGAAATCCAGCGAGCTGGCGACGGCGGTCCGCACCGCGCCGCCCTTGGCGCTGTACTCCGGCGTCAGGTCCGAGCCGACGATGCCGGCGACGATTTCGAACAGCCGGTTCAGGCTGGTGGCCGTGCCGGTGGCGACGTTGAAGGACTCTCCGGTCACCTCGCTGTCCATCGCCATCAGGTTGGCCCGGGCCACGTCGGCCACGTGGATGTAGTCGTGCACCTCGCTGCCGTCGCCGGGGATCACCGGGCGTTCGCCCGCCATCAGCTTGTCGTAGGTGTCGATGATGTAGAGCGCGTTGACGCCGCGATAGTGCTGGCGTTCGCCATAGACCGTGGAATAGCGCAGCGAGACGGACTGCACGCCGTGCCGGGCGGAATAGAGCCGGCCGAGCTGCTCGCCGATGATCTTGGTGGCGCCGTACAGCACCACCGGCGGCGACAGGCCGTCGAACTGGAACGGCCGCGCCTCGTCGATCAGGCCGGGTTCGGGATCCCCGTACGCGGCCACCGACGACGAGAAGACCACCTTCTTCACGCCGCGGTAACGCGCCGCCTCCAGCACGTTGACGTGGCCCAGCGCATTCACCGTCAGCCCCAGTGCGGGGTTGGCGGCGAAGGGCAGGGTGAGGAACCCGGCGATGGCGAAGATGCCGTCGACGCCGTCGAGCGCGTCGTACAGCTCGTTGATCCGGGTGATGTCGCCGCGCACCAGGCGGACCTTCGGGTCCTTCAGGATGTGCGCGATCATGTCCGTGGTTCCCAGCGAGTAGTTGTCGAAGAGGATCACCTCTTCGGCGCCGGCCTCCAGCAGGTGTTCGGTGACATGCGAGCCGATGAGGCTAATGCCCCCTGTCACCATGAAACGGCCGCCCTTGATCTGCATTGGTCCTCCCGGATGCTTTCATGCTGTTGGATGTGTGGTGGCGACTGGGTCGCCGTCCCGTAGCGGGGTGGTCAGTCGTCGCGCCATCCGGCACGACCGGGTGTAGCGAGCCCTGCCGGCAGCGCCGGCGCGGGTCTGCATTGCGCGCATCCCCGCCACGACGGCCGACCGCTGGCGTGGCCGGTTTGGTACAAGCGCCAGCGATGAGACCCAGTGTTTCCGCGCATTGCGCCCTTGCCTCCCTGGGGGCCTGCCGGCGCCACAATCGGTGGCGGAAGCTGCCGACTGTTGACGAAATCCGTGCGAGACCCGCAATTGGTGTATTGTTAACAGTTGACGGCTGCCGGTCAATTCATCATTAGTGGGTCCGCCGCGCAGCCTACGACGCGGGACAAAACACGGAGGAACACCATGAAAGCCGGTATGTTGGCGCTCGGCGTCTCTGCTCTCGCCCTCACTTCGCCCGCCTATGCCGAAACGCTGACCGTCGGGCTCGTGGCACCGCTTTCGGGTGCCGGGGCTGCGTGGGGGCTCGCCATGCAGGGCGCACTGGAACTGGCGGTTGAGGATCTCAACGCGGCCGGTGGCCTGGTGGTCGACGGCGAGACCTACGAAATCGAAATCGTGCCCTACGACAGCCACTACAATCCCAACGATGCGGTGACGGCGGTGAACCGCCTGATCTACGAGGATGAGGCTGCCTTCATCGTCGGCCCGCTCGGCTCGGCCCCGCTGGCGGCCATCGCGCCGATGGCGACGGAAAACCAGATCATCACCATCACCGGTGCCTTCACCCCGATAGCGGCCTCGCCCGAACACCCGTACGTGTTCCGCGCGGTGCTGCCGACGGAGGTGTACGCCCACCCGCAGATCTCCTGGGTGGTGAACCAGCTTGGCGGCACCACCGTCGGGGCGCTGTTCCCCAACGACGAAAGCGGCCAGTCCATGCAGGGCGACATCGCCGCCGCCTACGAGCAGGCCGGTGCCGATGCCTCGGCCATCGACTTCTACGAACGCGGCCGCATGGACTTCGTGCCGCTGCTCACCCGGCAGATCGCCCAGGGCATCGACACCTTCGAGCTGGACGGCAGCCCGCCGGAAACCGCCGGCCTTCTGGTGCGCCAGCTCCGCGAGCTGGGCTTTGAAGGCAACATCATCCGCACCGGCGGCGATGCCACCGATGCCATCCTCGCCGTGGCCGGGGACGAGGCGTCCGAAGGCCTGTACGTGCACATGGAGTACGATGGCTCGCTGCCCGAGGCGCAGGCCTACCAGGAGCGGTTCGAGGCGGCCTACGGCGACTCCATGAACGCCTTCAGCCCGCTCTTCTATACGGCGATCAACCAGGTGTTCCAGGCCATGCAGGCGGCCGGCACCGTGGACGACAGCGACGCCATCGTGGCCGAGCTGGGCAATCACCACGACTTCGTCGGCCCGGCCGGTGCGGCCAACTGGATCGGCGAGGACATCTGGGGCACCACGCGCCAGCAGTTCGTGCCCTACGCCGTGGGCCGCGTGACCAACGGCAGCCCCGAGGTCGTCTCCATCTGCTCGCTCGAATCTTGCGAGTAGCGACGTGAGGGTGGGGCTTCGGCCCCACCCCACAGGTGCCGGTTTGGTGGGTACTGACCGATGGACATTCTAGCCCTGTTGCCCCAGGCGGGACTGAACGGTCTCGTCATCGGCGCGATGTACGCGCTGATGGCGATCGGCTTCTCGCTTGTGTTCGGCACCATGCGGATCGTGAACTTCGCCCACGGCGAGTTCTACATGATCGGCAGCTTCGTCGCCTTCTTCACCTATGCCCAGTGGGAGGTGCCGTTCGCACTGACCATCCTGATCGCCATCGCCGTGGTCGGCGTTGCCGGTGCGGCGATCGAATGGGTGGTGGTGCGCCCGCTGCGCACCGACGAACTGAGCAGCATGATCGCCACCCTGGGCGTTTCGGTGGTGTTGCAGAACGGCGCGCTGATGTTCTTCGGCGCCTCGCCGCGGCCGATGCCCGATGTGGTCAGCGGGCTGGTGCATCTGGGGCCGGCCATCTTTTCCGCATCGCGCATCTTCGTGATCGTCGCGGCCACGGTGGTGATCGGCGCCTTCTGGCTGTTCATGCAGAAATCCCGCACCGGCCGCGCCATGCGGGCGGTGGCGCAGGACCAGGAAGCGGCCCTGCTGCAGGGCGTGGATGTGGAGCGCATCTTTCCCTTCGCCTTTGCCATCGGCGTCGTGCTGGCGGCCGTCGCCGGGGTGCTGATGGCGCCGGTGTTCTCCGTCTCCCCCTTCGTCGGCGCCACGCCGATGCTGAAGGCCTTCATCGTGGTCATCCTCGGCGGCCTCGGCTCGATCCCGGGTGCGGTGCTGGGCGGCCTGCTGATCGGCATGATCGAAAGCTTCGGCGCAACGTTCCTCGGCGGCGTGACGGCCGACATGCTGCAGCTCGGGGTGGTGATCGCCATCCTGCTGGTGCGGCCGGCCGGCCTGATGGGCCGCAAGGAGGCGTAAGTGACCCCGTTTCCCTGCGCCGCCAAGTCGCCCCCCAAATCAGGCGAGGTCAGGATGATCGGCAAGACCGGTCTCACGGTTCGCCTGGGGCTCGTGATCGCCGCCAGCGTGGTCGCCGCCTTCGTGCCGGGCCTGCTGCCGAACCTGTTCTACGTCCACATCGCCAACCTGACGCTGCTCAGCGGCATCTTCGCGCTCAGCCTGTGGATCATCTATTCCGTCGGCCAGCTGTCCTTCGGCCACGCCGCCTTTGCCGGGGTGGGTGCCTATATGTCGGCGCTGCTGTCCATGCGCCTGGGCGTGCCGCCGGCGATCGGCGTGATCATCGCCTGCCTGGCCACCGCCGGCATGGCCGTGCTGCTGGGGGCGGTGATCCTGCGGCTGAGGGGCGTCTACTTCGTCCTCGTCACCTTCCTGTTCGGCCAAATGTTCACCCTGCTGGCGCTCAACTGGTCGGACCTGACGAACGGCGCCAACGGCCTCATCAGCATCCCGGCCATCACGGTGGGCGGGTTCAGCTTCGGGCCGCGGCCGGTGTTCTTCTACCTGGCCTTCGCGGTGTTCCTGGCGGTGCTGCTGTTCGCCTGGGGGCTGAAGCGCTCCACCTTCGGGCGCGCCTTCGATTCCATCCACCAGAACATCGACCTGGCGGAATCCTGCGGCATTGATACCGCCCGCTACCAGGTGATCGCCTTTGCCATCGGCAGCGGCATCGCCGGGCTCGGCGGCGCGCTGACGGCCCACTACATCCGCTTCGTGTCGCCCGACACCTTCACCTTCCACAACTCGGTGGCCTTCATCACCATGCTGGTGGTGGGCGGGCGCTCGCTGTTCTGGGGGGCGGTGATCGGCGCTGCGGTGATCACGCCGCTGCCCGAGCTGCTGCGCGATTTCGAGGGCCTGCAGCACATCATCTACGGCGCCATCCTGATCCTGGTGCTGCGCACGCTGCCGGGCGGCCTCATCTCCATCCCCTCGGTGCTGCGCCGCAAGGGAGGCGGGCGATGACCGCGTTGCTCGACGTGCACCGCATCTCCAAGCGGTTCGGCGGCCTGATGGCGCTGAACGAGGTGACCTTCAAGGTCGGCACCGACGAGGTGATCGGGCTGATCGGCCCCAACGGCGCCGGCAAGACCACCTGCTTCAACGTGGTCAGCGGCAACACCTCGCCGACCTCCGGGCGCATCAGCTTCGATGGCCAGAACATCGTCGGCCTGAAGCCCAGCCGCATCGTCCGCATGGGCCTGTCGCGCACCTACCAGGCAACCAGCGTGTTCCCCGACAGCACCGTGCTGGAAAACGTCATGCGCGGCGCCTTCACCCGGTCCGAGGACAGCCTGTTCGGCTCGATCATCGGCTCCCCGGCGTCCGGCACGGCGCGCAACAAGGAGCGTGCCGCGTGCATGGAGATCCTGGAGCAGGTCGGCATCGCCCATGTGCATGACCATCTCGCCGGCTCGCTGCCCTACGGCTACCAGCGGCGGCTGGGCGTCGCCATCGCGTTCGCCTCGCGGCCCAAGCTGATCATGATGGATGAGCCGGCGGCGGGGCTGAACCCCGAGGAGTCGCAGGCCATGGGCGCCCTGATCCGCGCCATGCACGAAAGCGAACGGGCCAGCGTCCTCATCGTCGAACACGACATGCGGCTGGTGATGGACATCTGCCACCGCATCATCGTGCTCGACCACGGCGAACTGATCGCCGCCGGCTCGCCCGACGAGATCCGCAACAACCCCAAAGTGATCGAAGCCTATCTCGGCACGGAGCTGGTGACATGACCGGCGGGCTGACGATTGACCGCATCGATGTCAGCTACGGCCCCCGCTCGGCCCTGCGCGGCGTCTCGCTGGAGGTGGCGGAACGGGAGATCGTGGCGCTGATCGGCTCCAACGGGGCCGGCAAGACGACCACGCTGCGCGCCATCATGGGCCTGACGCCGCCCGACCGCGGCACCATCCGCTTCGAGGGGACCGACATCACGCGCCTCGCCCCGCCGGCGGTGGTGAAGCTGGGCATCACCCTGTCGCCGGAAGGCCGCCGGGTGTTCCCGCAGATGTCGGTGGAAGAGAACCTGCAGCTCGGCGCCTATCTGAAGACTGACACGGTCGAAATCGCCCACACCATGAAGCGAGTCTACGCCTATTTCCCGCGGCTGCTGGAACGGCGCGGGCAGATGGCCGGATCGCTCTCGGGCGGCGAGCAGCAGATGCTCGCCATCGGCCGCGCCCTGATGGCCAAGCCGCGGCTGCTGCTGCTCGACGAGCCCTCCCTCGGCCTGGCGCCCATCCGCGTGCAGGAGATCGGCCAGATCATCCGGGAGATCAACGCCGAGGAAGGCATCTCCATCGTGCTGGTGGAGCAGAACGCCAACATGGCGCTGCGCCTGTGCCAGCGCGCCTACGTCATCGAAAGCGGCGCCATCGCGCTCAGCGGCACCGGTGCGGAACTGGCGGCCAGCGAACACGTGCGCCGCGCCTATCTGGGCGGCTGACCCGCCGCGCCTGACACCCCGCAGCGGCCGGTCCCCTCGGCCGTTGCGCACCAAGCAAGCCGCCGAACCCTGGCGGCCAACGAGCAAGGAGACGAACTTTGGCCGACTATGACGTTGTTGTTGTTGGCTGCGGCAATGCAGCCCTCTGTGCAGCCCTCTCCGCAAAAGAGAATGGCGCCAAGGTGCTGGTGCTGGAGCGTGCGCCCGAGGACGAGAAGGGCGGCAACTCCTACTTCACCGCCGGCGGTTTCCGCTTCTCCCACGACGGGCTGGACGATGTGGTAGAGGACATCCTGACCGACCTGTCGGACGCCGAGCGCGACCAGATCGTGCTGCCGCCGCACAGCCGCGAGTTCTTCTATGACCAGCTCATGGAGGTCACCAAGCACCAGTCCGACGACGATCTGGCCAACCTGCTGGTCGACCGGTCGCGGCCGACCATGGCCTGGCTGCGCAGCCACAACATCCGCTTCGTGCCGATGTTCGGCCGCCAGTCCTTCGTCGTCGACGGCAAGCACCACTTCTATGGCGGCGTGAACATCGAAGCCGTCGGCGGCGGCGCCGGACTGGTGGAAGCCGAACTGCTGGAAGCCCAGAAGATGGGCATCGAAATCCGCTACGGCACGGCGGCCATCGGCCTGATCCAGGCGAACGACCGCACGGTGACGGGCGTGAAGGTGCGCGCCAAGGAAGGCTATTCGGAAATCGCCTGCAAGGCGGTGATCCTGGCCTGCGGCGGCTTCGAATCGAACCCGGAAATGCGCGTGCGCTACCTGGGATCGGGCTGGGACCTGTGCCGTGTGCGCGGCACCCGCCACAACATGGGCGAGGGCATCAACATGGCGCTGGCCATCGGCGCCCGGCCCTACGGCAACTGGTCGTCCTGCCACGCCTGCGAATGGGATATCTCCGCCCCGCCCTACGGCGACCGCTGGGTGCTGGACAACTTCCAGAAGCACTCCTACCCGCTGGGCATCATGGTCAACACCGACTGCAACCGCTTCGTCGACGAGGGGGCCGACTACCGCAACCTCACCTACGCCAAGTACGGCCGCGAGATCATGGCGCAGCCCAACCGCACCTGCGTGCAGATCTTCGACCAGCAGACGGTGGCCATGCTGCGCGACGAATACCGCATCCGTGAGGTGACCAAGGCCGAAGCCGACACCATCGAGGAGCTGGCCGAGCAGCTGGAGCTGGATCCCCAGAAGCTGGCCAAGACGGTGCAGGAGTACAACGAAGCCTGCGGCGACCAGCCCTACAACCCGGCGATCCTGGACGGCAAGTGCACCACCGGGATCGAGCCGCCCAAGTCCAACTGGGCGCTGCCGATCAACAAGCCGCCCTATGTGGCCTTCGTGTGCACCACCGGCATCACCTTCACCTTCGGCGGGCTGCAGGTGAACACCAAGGGCGAGGTGCAGGACATGACCGACCAGTCGATCCCCGGCCTCTATGCCGCCGGCGAGCTGGTGGGCGGGCTGTTCTTCGAAAACTACCCCGGCGGCACCGGCCTGATGTCCGGCTCGGTGTTCGGCAAGCTGGCCGGCGAAAGTGCGTCCGCCTACGCCGGCGTGTCGGCCAACTGATCCCTCGCCTAGCCCGGTGGGGCGTCGCTGGAGGGAACCCTCCGGCGGTTGCCCCGGCGGTGAGAGACGAAGAAAGCCGGCTCCCCGTTCGGGGGCCGGCTCTCTTTGTTGGCAGGCGGGGAGCGGGCTGGAACCGATGCAACCTAATCCCGGTAGTGCACGGTGCCCGTAAACAGCTTGCGCGCGGTCCGGTAGACGGTGCCGCTGAGCGCGCGGGGCGCACCGCCGTCCTCCGCCACCTCGGCATCCACCAGGATGGTGCCGGAGGGGTGGGAGATCGTCAGCGGCCCCGCCGGGGCGGCGCAGGCGGCATGCGGGATCGACCCCGGCACGCGCGTGGCGACCGCCAGGCAGATGGCCCCGGTGATCGGCACGGCGCGGTGCGGCTGGCCGACCGACAGCATGCGCACGATCACCGCCGCTTCGTCCGCCCGCACGACGCGGCCCGACAGGGTGACAGCATCGGTCGGGGCGGCGACGAGGGACACCTTGGGAACGCTGGGCATCCGCGCGGCCGCCTCCAGGTCGGCGGTGATGCCCATGGCGACCGAACCGGCGCGGCGAATGGCCTCCATCGTTTCCATGAACGCGGTGTCGGCGTCCATGGCGTCCGGGTGCTCGGTGGCGGTCTTGCCCAGGTCGGCCGCCGCCACGAACACGCAGGGGTTCGCGGCGTCCACCAGGCTGGCCGTCACCTCCCGCCCATCGGGCAGGCTGAGCGTGTCCACGGCGTTGCCGGTGGGCAGCAGACTGCCGGTCTTCGCCCCGCCGGGGTCGAGGAATTCCAGCCGGATCGGTGCTGCCGTGCCGCTGACGCCGTCGATCGCCAGCGTGCCGTCGGGATCCAGCCTGCCGTCCACCACGGGGAAGCGGGCGCGGATGACCTTGCGAGTATTGGTGTTGTGCACGCGCACCACCGCTTCGCCGTCATCCGGCGGCGGCAACAGGCCCAGCTCGAACGCGGCGGGGCCCATGGCGGCACTCATGTTGCCGCAGTTGCCGCCGTAGTCGACGGTGGCATCGCGGATCGCCACCTGGGCGAAGGTGTAGTCCACATCGGCGTCGGGCCGGCTTGGCGGGCCGAGCACGCAGACCTTGGACAGGGAGGAGATGCCGCCGCCCATGCCGTCGAGCTGGCGGCCGTTGGGGTCCGGCGATCCCAGGACCGCCAGGAAGATGGCATCCCAGGCGGCCCGGTCTTCCGGCAGGTCGCGGATGTCGACCACGACCGCCTTGGAGGTGCCGCCGCGCATGAACAGCGCCGGCAAGTCGCGCAGGCTCATCTACGGTCTCCTGAACCGTCCGGGTGGGGACTACGCCCCTTCGTATCGCTGCGACAGGGCATCATAGCCCGGCTTGCCCACCAGGCGCTGGCGTTCGCTGAAGCTCGCCAGCCGGTCGGACACCTTGTCGAGCGATCCGTCCTTGAGCAGCGATCCCAGCACCTCCTGCATCGCCTTCACGCTCGCCTGCAGGGCCGCGTTGGCATAGAGCACCAGGGAGAAGCCGGCGGCGATGCGATCTTCCGGCGCCATCATCGGCGTGCGCCCGCCGACCACCAGGTTGAGCATCTGCGGGGCGGGAAGCTGGCCGATCGCGCGGATTTCCGCCTCGCTCTCCGGCGCTTCCACGAAGGTGATGTCGGCCCCCGCTTCGATCATCTTGTGGGCGCGCTCCATCGCCGCCTCGAAGCCTTCCACCGCGCGCGCATCGGTGCGGGCGATGATCTGGGTGTTGGGGTCGCGCCGGGCATCCAGGCAGGCGCGCAGCTTGCCGACCATCTCCTCGATCGGGACCACGCCCTTGCCCGAGAAGTGGCCGCACTTCTTGGGGAAGATCTGGTCTTCGATCTGGATGCCGGCAGCCCCGGCCGATTCCAGCTTCTGCACCGTGGTGTAGGCGTTGAGCGCGTTGCCGAAGCCGGTATCCATGTCGACGATCAGCGGTAGCTGGCAGACGTCGCTGATGCGGGCCGTCGCCTCGATCACTTCGGTGGCCGTGATCAGCCCGAGGTCCGGCTGCCCCAGATTGGTGTTGGTCAGTCCCGCACCGGTCAGGTAGAGGGCGCGATAGCCCAGATCCTCGATCACCAGCGCCGTCAGGGCATTCGCCGCACCGGGCAGGAGCACAGCCTTCCGTTCGGAGACCAGCCGTTTCAGGAGCCGTCGGCGTTCGGCGGCATCGCGATAACCAAGCGGTGCCCGGCCAGCTTCCTCGGAATCGTGCATGTGTTGATTTCCTGCATTCAAGGCAGGCCAATCTTAGGGACGGCGACTTGCTTGTCAACTGTTGACATTCTACAAGAAAGCCGCCAGATTTCCGTTCACTTCGGTGCGTGTGCTTGGTTCGAAAGCCCGCCATCTCAACGGGATGGCGGGCTTTGTCCTGGGCGCTGCGGGACCCGCCCCTGGCCCCGGTGAGACGGCCCTACACGGGGGCCAGCCGGTCGAGCACCACCAGCCACAGCGAAATGGTGGCCACCGCCATCACGGTGGCGATCAGCACGGTGTTGGCGGCCACATCGGTGGCGCGTTTGTAGAAGGTCGCGAAGATATAGACGTTGAGGCCGGACGGCATGGCCGCGGTCACCACCGCCACCCGCACCAGCTCCCACGGCAGGTGGAACAGGTAGTGCGTCGCCAGCAGCACCAGTGCGGGGTGGAGCACCAGTTTCAGGCCGGCGGCGGCAACCGCCTGGCCCCAGCTTTCCTGCAGCTTGTATTCGTTGAGCGCGCCGCCCAGCCCGAACAGGGCCGCCGGCAGCACCGCCAGCGCCATGGTCTGCGTGGCGGCATCCAACACCTCCGGCAATTCCAGGCCCGACAGGTTGGTGAGCAGCCCCAGCATGATGCCGATCAGCAGCGGGTTGGTGGCCACCCGCTTGGCGGCACCAAGCAGCGCCCGGCCGAGCGGTTCGGCATCGCGCCGCGCCAGCTCCATCATCACCATGCCGAAGCTCATCAGGATCGGCGCGTGCAGGCCGATGATGGTGTAGATCAGCGGCAGCGCCTCTTCGCCATAGGCGCGGTGGACGATGGGCAGGCCCAGCAGCACCGTGTTGGAGAAATAGGCGGCAAATCCGAAGACGACGGATTCGCCGGGCCGGCGCCGGAAGACGGTACGGGCGGCCAGCACCCCGATGGCGAAGGCGACGAACGCGCCGGCATAGAACGAGGCCAGATAGGCAGGGTGGAAGGCGGTGGCGAAATCCACCGTCAGCATCGCCCGGAACAGCAGGCAGGGCGTTGCGAAGGTGTTGACGAAGGCGATCAGCCCGGAAACGCCGGCGGCGGGAAACAGCCCGATGCGCACGCTGAAATAGCCAACGGCGACGACCAGGAACACCGGCCCGACGATGTCGATGATCGCCATCATGCGCGTCTTGATCCCGTGATGCTGCGGCCGGGTCCGCCGGCAGGGGCGCCGGCGGTGGGGACGCCAAAGACTAAGGGGCGGACGCAGGCGCGCCCGCCCTCAGAGGGATCATACGCGGTTCCGGCCACGCTGCGCAGGCTTCGGGCTCACCCTGCCGCGGGCTGCCGCGACAGCATGCCTGCCTGGTTCGATGCCGTACCTGTGCCGCCGGGGCCTGGCCAGGCGTCAGAAGAACGGCATCTGGTCGAGCAGCCCGCCGATGGTCGGCCCGTAGGTGTTGGTCGGCGTCGGGTCGTATTTGGTGCACTCCGACAACTGCTTCATGTTGCCGTTGACCCTCAGGGTCACCACCACCTTGTCCACGCCGTCGGCACCGCCCGCCTGCTTCCAGATGGTGGCCATGGCTTCGGTCGACTTGGTCATCCGGGAGCCGGACAGCACCCCCGGGCCGATGCAGCCCTTCAGGTGCGAAGGCACCTCGGCACGGTGGATCAGGATCTCCGCGATATCGCCGTCCTTGTTGCGCTTCTGGTGCCACGGGTTGACCACGTAGCAGCCGAGGCGCTTGTGCCAGTACATCACGGAATTCGGGTAGTCGCGGCCCCCGTCCAGGGCCACATATCCGTCCATACGCTCAATGGTATCGAAGGTATTGCCGCGGATCGTCAGCTTGCCCACCAGGCCGTGGGCGGTTCCGTCATTGCTGTTGTTTTCTACGTATTGGCTGCCGCGGGTGTAGTCGATAACGGCTGTCGTCATGGATGATCTCCGACCACTGGAAACGCTCCCTCTCCCCCCTCGGGACGGAGCCACGTTCGCGACCCGTCCGGCGGGCGAGTGCTTCGTTTCCGCCGCGGTTCGGTGGCGAAGATTGCGCCGAACATATACGGCGACTTTGTGATCGGTGCGCGAGCGGCCGGGGCGACACTTGAACGGACTGGCCGCCGCCCCGGCCGGCGGGTCAGATGCCCGCCGCTTCGCCCCAATGCATCAGCCCACCGCGCCAGCGCGGGAACCCGAAGCCGAGGATTTCCACCAGGTCCACCGCGGCGGGCGAGGCAGCGATGCCGTCCGCGACGATTTGCCGGCCTTCCGCCACCATCGGCGCCAGGATCGCGCGCTGGATGGTTTCGGTGGAGAGGTCCTTGCGCTCGATGCCGGCCTTGGCGGCCTCATCGGCGATGATTTCCGCCACCTCGTCGGACGGACGGGGCGCACGGTCGCCCGGCTCGTAGTCGTACCAGCCGCAGCCAGCCTTCTGGCCCAGCCGCCCGGCCGCCACCAGCCGGTCCGCCACCGGGGCGAACACGGTTTCGCCGCGCGCCCGGCTGGCCGCCCGCATGGCCGCGGCGATGTCCAGCCCGGCCAGGTCCTGGGCCTCGAACGGCCCCATGGGCAGGCCGAAGGCACGCATGGCGTGATCGACATCGCCGGGATGGGCGCCGGACAGCAGCAGTCGTTCGGCCTCCCGGCGGAACACCTTCAAGATGCGGTTGCCGATGAAGCCGTCGCACACGCCGGCCAGCACCGGCGTCTTGCCCAGCTTGCGGGCGAGCGCCCAGGCGGTGGCCAGCGTTTCGTCCGACACCTTGTCGGTGCGCACCACCTCCAGGAGCTTCATCACGTTGGCGGGGCTGAAGAAGTGCAGGCCCACCACCGCGTCCGGCCGCGAGGTGGCGGCGGCAATCGCGTTGGGATCGATGTAGGAGGTGTTGGTGGCCAGGACCGCACCCGGCTTGCAGGCGGCATCCAGGCGCCCGAACACCTCGCGCTTCACCTCCAGGTCTTCGAACACCGCTTCCACAACCACATCGGCGGTGCTAAGGGCGGCGGCGTCCAGCGAGCCCGTCAGCCGCGCCCAGCGGGCATCGCGGTCGGCCTCGGCCAGGCGGCCGCGCTTCACCGAGCCGTCGAGGATGCGCGCCACCGCCGCCAGCCCGCGGTCGAGTGCTGCCTGGTCGCGTTCCAGCAGCGTTACCGGCAGGCCGGCATCAAGGAAGGCAACGGCAATGCCCGCCCCCATGGTGCCGCCGCCGACCACGCCGGCCGCCTTAAGCGGGCCGGGCTTGGCCTCGACGGGGGCCTTGAGTGCCGCCCGCTCGGCGAAGAACACATGGCGCAGCGCCTTGGACTCCGGCGCCTTGCGCAGGTTGAGATGGATTTCCCGCTCCTGCGCCAGGGCCTCGGCCGCCGGCATGGTCAGCCCGTTGCGCACCGATTGCAGGGCAAAGCCGGGGGCGCCCTGGCCACGCAGCTTCTTGCCGGCAGCGGCGCGCAGCTCCTGCCAGGCCGCCGTTCCGGGATCGCCGGGGGCCGGCCGTTCCAGGGTGCGCGGCGGCAAGGGGGCGGCGAGTGCTGCGGTGAGGAAACTCAGCGCCTCGGCTTCCAGCTCGCCGTCCACCACGGCGTCCAGCAGCCCGGCCTCTAGGGCCGCGGCGGCGGAAATCGGCTGGCCCTGGCTCGCCATGCGGGCGGCCAGCTCCGGCGCCACCACCCGCGACAGGCGCACCGTGCCGCCGGCCCCGGGGATCAGCCCCAGGGTGACTTCCGGCAGGCCCAGCCTGGTGCCCGCGGCGGCAATGCGCCAGCGGCAGCCGAGCGCCAGTTCCAGCCCGCCGCCGAAGGCCGAACCGTGCATGGCGGCCAGCCACGGCTTGTCCGCCCCCTCGATGCGCGCCACCACATCGGGCAGATGGGGCGGCTGCGGTTCGCCATCGAATTCCGAAACGTCGCCGCCGGCCACGAAGGTGCGGCCGCGGCAGATGAGGATGGCGCCGCGCACGGCCGCATCGGCGTCCACCTGCCGGGCCGCCTCGATCAGCCCGGCACGAACGGCCTTAGAGGTGGCGTTCACCGGCGGGTTGTCGATCACCACAAGGGCAAGATCGCCCCGTGGCTCGATCGTCACAGGCATCTGGTCTCCTCCATGGGAACCGGGTCGATTGGCCCTAGAGGCAGCAAGGCCCTAGAGGCCGAGATAGGCTTCGCGCACGCGCGGATCGGCGATCAGGTCGCTGGCCGCCCCGGACATGGTGATCTGCCCGGTCTCCATGACATAGGCGCGGTCGGCGATGCTCAAGGCCGCAAAGGCATTCTGCTCCACCAGCAGCAGGGTCACGCCGATGGAGCGCAGAGACTTCACCGCATCCAGCACCTGGGCCACCAGGATCGGCGCCAGCCCGAGGCTCGGCTCATCGAGCAGCAGGCAGTTGGGCCGGCTCATCAGGGCCCGCGCGATGGCCAGCATCTGCTGCTGGCCGCCGGACAGGCCGCCGGCGAGCTGGTGGCGCTTTTCTTTCAGGATCGGGAACATGTTGAAGGCGTCGTCCAGATCCTGGTCGTAGCGCTCATCGCCATGCAGGTAGGCGCCCAGGCGCAGATTGTCCTCCACGCTCAGGTTGGTGAAGATCTGGCGGCCTTCCGGCGACTGCGCCAGCCCCAGGCC
>JAGQRL010000020.1:0-7555 GCA_020425485.1 Rhodospirillaceae bacterium | reverse complement strand
GTCGTCTTGCCGGCACCGTTGGCACCGACCACGGTAACGATCTCGCCGGCATTGACCTCCAGGTCGATGCCGTAGAGCGCTTCGATCCGCCCGTAGCGGCTGCGTAGATTTCTAACCGAGAGCATGGGCGTCATCCGCATGGGGGCCGAGATAGGCCTCGATGACCTTGGCGTCCTTGGAGACGAGGGCGGGCGGCCCTTCGGCGATCTTCTCGCCGTGGTCCAGCACCACGATGTGGCTGGAGATCTTCATCACCAGCTTCATGTCGTGCTCCACCAGCAAGATCGCCACGCCGCCGCTGGAGATGTCGGCGATCAGCTTGTCGATCTCCTCCGTCTCCACCGCGTTGCAGCCCGCCGCCGGTTCGTCCAGCAGCAGCAGCCGGGGATTGGCCGCCAGCGCCCGGGCGATCTCCAGGCGCTTCAGCGCGCCGTAGGAGAGCGAGGAGGCCATGATCGGCCCCACCTTCTCCAGCCCCACCATGGCCAGCAGCCGGTGGGCGATCTCCTCGGTCTCCCGGGTGCGGCGGCGCGAGCTGGGCAGGTTCAGCAGATCGGCCAGCACCGAGCAGCGTTCGCCCAGGTGGCGCCCCGCCATGACGTTCTCAAGCGCCGTCATGTGCAGGTAGACCTGGAGGTTCTGGAAGGTGCGCGACAAGCCCAGTTCCGCCAGGCGATGCGGCGGCAGGCCGGTCACTTCCTTGCCGTCCAGCATCACCTTGCCGCGGCCGGGGCGGTAGACGCCGGAGACCATGTTGAAGAGGGTGGTCTTGCCCGCACCGTTGGGGCCGATGACCGAGACGACCTTGCCGGGATCGGCATCGAAGCTGACCCCGTCCACGGCGCGGACGCCGCCGAAGTCGATCCCCAGGTTTTCGACAGACAGCAAGCTCATCTCAGCCTCCCCGCCGGAATTGCCGGGCCAGGCTGGGCAGCAGCCCGGACGGCAGGAAGATCATCACCAGCATCATGATGAGGCCGAGTGCCATGTGCTCGTACTCGGCAAACACGGTCAGGGCCTGGGGCAGGGCGGTCAGCAGACCGGCCCCGAAGATCGCCCCCAGCACGGTGGCGGCTCCGCCGAGCACCGTCATGGTCATCCACTCGATGGACTGCAGGAAGCCCGCGATGTCCGGCGTGATGAAGCCGTCAAGCAGGGCCTGGAAGGACCCGGCGAGCGATGCGTACACGGCGGAGATGACGAAGGCGGTGAGCTTGTAGCGGGCCACGTCCACGCCCAGCGTGCCGGCCGCCACCTCGCTGTCGTGCAGCGAGCGCAGGGCGCGGCCACTGGGGCTGGCGTGCAGGTTGAGCGCCAGATAGGCGCCCAGCAGCACCACCACACCCATGAACCAGTACCAGACCTGCGAGGTGTTGAGCCCCAGGCCCAGCGCGTTGGACAGGCTGCGCAGGCCGAGCGATTCCACGCCCATGCCGTCCGGCCCGCCGGTGAGGTTCGCCTCGTTGTTGAGGACGATGAACACCAATATGCCGAAGCCTAAGGTGGCCACCGCCAGGTAGTAGCCCTTCAGGCGCAGCACCGGCCGGCCGATCAGGAAGGCGAGCACACCGGAAATCACCGCCCCGGCCAGGAGGCCGAACACCGGGTGCACCTCCAGATGCACCGGGATGAGGGCCGCGGAATAGCCGCCGATGCCGGCGAACCCGGCGTGGCCGAGGCTGATCTGCCCGGCATAGCCGAAGAGGATGACCAGCCCGGTCACCGCCAGCCCGTTCACCAGGATCACGGCGCCGATGCGGTAGTAGAAGGAGCTGGGAAACGCCAGCGGAGCCAATGCGATGCACAGCGCCAGGGCGATCAACGTCCAGGATTTGGCTGAAAGCTGCATCACACACGCTCCGCGATGCGCGGCCCGAACAGTCCCCGGGGCATGGTGAACAGCACCACCAGGATGACGATGAAGGCCGCCGCGTCCTTGTATTCAGAGGAGATGTAGCCGGCCGTCATCTGCTCGATCAGGCCGATCAGGAAGCCGCCGACCAGCGCACCCAGGGGCGAACCCATGCCGCCCAGCATCGCCGCGGCGAAGCCCTTCAGGGCCAGGCTGATGCCCATGTCGTAGCTGGTCAGCGTGATCGGCGTCGCCAGCACGCCGGCCAGCCCGCCGACCGCAGCCGACATGCCGAAGCTCAGCGTCATCATATGGTTGGTGTTGATGCCCACCAGTTTGGCGGCCAGCCGGTTGTTGGCGGTTGCCAGCACCGCCTTGCCGATCACCGATTTGGTGAGGAACACATAGAGGGCGGCGAAGATCGCCAGGCCGCCGCCCACCACCCACAGGCTCTGGGGCACGATGGTGGCGCCCATGATGCCGATCGGGTCCTCCCCGGTGAAGGCCGGGAAGCGGTGGATCTGCTTGTCGAAGACGATGGCGGCGAGGCCCCGCAGGAAGATCGACGCACCGATGGTGATGACGATCAGCGAGACCACCGACGCCCCGCGCGCGGGTTCGACGGCGAGCTTGTTGAGGAGCACACCCACGATGGCCGCAACGACGATGGCCAGAAGGGCCGCCAGCCAGAGGGGCGTACCTGCCGCGTACAGGAAGGCGGTAACCATACCGCCAATCATCACGAACTCGCCCTGGGCGAAGTTCACGACGTCGGACGCGTTGTAGATGAGGGTGAACCCCAGGGCGACCAGGGCGTAGACAGCCCCCACGGTCATGCCCGAAAAGGCAAACTGGAGAAACTCAGACATCTTCGGCTCCGGCGTGGCGCCGCCCGATGCTTGGCGCGGCCATGGTAAGCCACGGACCGGCGCCGCTGGGCAGCGCCGGTCCGCTCGTCGGCTAGTCGGAGAAGTTTATTCGACCAGCGTCCAATGGCCGTCGACGATTTCAAGCATCCGGAAGGCCGACAGATCGAGGCCCATATGGTCCTCCGGGGTCATGTTGAAGATCCCCGTCACGCCGACCCAGCCGGTGGTGTTCTCGATGGCTTCGCGCACCGCTTCGCCATCGGTCGTGCCGGCGGCCTCGATGGCGTTCACCATCAGCCAGAAGGCGTCGTACGCGTAGCCGCCGAAGGTCGACACCGGCTCGTTGTAGCGCGCCACATACGCATCGCGGTACGCGGTCACCACGTCATGCTGGGGATCGTCGTCCGGCAGCAGGTCCACCACCAGGGTGGCCGAGCCGGGCAGCCGCACACCGTTGGCCGCGTCGCCGGCCAGCTCGATGAATGCGTCGGACGCGACACCGTGCGACTGGTAGAGCGGCAGGTCGATGCCGAGCTGGGCGTAGTTGCGGGTGACGATGGCCGGGCCCTGGCCGAAGCCGGGGTTGACGATGGCCTGGATCCCGTCGGTCGCCGCGATGGAGGTGAGCTGCGGGGTCATGTCGGAGTCGCGCGGCCCGTAGGTCTCGTCGGCAACGATGGTGATGCCGTAGTCCGGCGCCACGTCGATGCACTGCTCGCGCATGGAGGCACCGAAGCCGCCCTGCCCGGAGATCAGGCCGATGCTGGTGAGCCCGCGGGCGTTCAGATCGGTGTAGATGCTCTCGCAGGCCATGCGGTCGGTATGCGGAGTCTTGAACACCCAGGGGTTCACCGGGTCGATGATCGACACCGCGCCGGCCATGGAGATGAACGGGATCTCGTTCTCTTCGAACACCGGGGCAACGGCCAGGGTGACGCCGGTGGTGGAGCCACCGACCACGGCCACCACCTCGTCGTCTTCCACCAGGCGGGTGGCCAGCGTGCGGGCGGTGTTGGCGTCGCCGCCGTCATCATAATGGATGAGGACGACTTCTTCGCCGTTGATGCCGCCGTTGGCGTTCAGCTCTTCAACGAGCATCTCAAGCGTCTTCAGTTCCGGGTCGCCCAGGAACGAGGCCGGGCCGGTCACCGACAGGACGCTGCCGATGCGGATCTCCGCGTTGGCGGGGTTGGCCGCCAACAGGATCAAGGCCGAAATGGCTGCAGTGCTACTCATCAGGCGCATTTGGGTTCTCCCTACGATTTGTTCTGTTTGTTCTGGTTTTACGCTGCCAGGCGGCGCGCCGCCGCCACCCGGAACCGGTTTGCCACGAAGGCAAGATCGGTGAAACAGGCGTTTGCTGCCGGGTTCGCCCCGGTCGCGTGGTAGTCACTGAAGGCCGTACTTTGATTGACGTAGATGTCCCCGACAAGGTTGCACGACAGGTTGGCACCGACCGCTGCGAACGCATCCTCGGCTGCGTCGAGGAAGGCCGCATCGGTGGCGTACACCGCCGCTGTGATCGCACCCTTGTTCTGAACGCCGGCGATGGCATGGGCCAGACCGTCGGCGGCTGAGTCGACCGCCACCACGAAGGCGATGGGGCCGAAACGTTCTTCGCTGTGGGCGTCGCTGGTGGCGGCATCGATGGCCAGCAGCAGCGGCGTCGCGGTGCGCGCACCCTCCATGCCCTCGATGGGGCCGGACTCGCGCACCACCCGGCCCAGCGACCGGCACTCCTTGATCCGCTGCATCGTCGCATCGGCGGCGATGGCGCCGCACACGGCGGCCGCCCGGCCGGGATCGGACAGCAGCTTGTCCACGGACTTGGCGATGCCCGCGGCCACCTCGTCGAAACTCTTGTGGCCGTCCTCGGTGTCGATGCCGTCACGCGGCACGTACAGCGCCTGCGGGGCAGTACACATCTGGCCGCTGTAGAGCGAGACGGAGAAGCCCAGATTGGCGCACATGCCGCGGAAATTGTCGGTGCCCGCGATCACCACGGGGTTCACGCCGGCTTCTTCGGAAAACACCTGGGCCGCCCCGGCATTGGCGCGGATCCACGAGCCGAAGGTGCTGGACCCGGTGTAGTCGATCAGCGCCACGTCCGGGTGGCCGATGAACGCCTTGGCCATCTCGCCGCCGGGGTTTTCCGCGGCCAGCACCGCCACATTGGGGTCCAGCCCCTGTTCGGCCACCACCTCGCGGATCACCTTCACGGTGATGGCCAGCGGCAGGATGGCCGCCGGGTGCGGCTTCACGATCACCGGATTGCCGGTGACCAGGCTGGCGAACAGGCCGGGATAGGAATTCCAGGTCGGGAAGGTGTTGCAGCCGATCACCAGGCCGATGCCGCGCGGCACGATGCGCCAGCGCTTTTCCATATCGATGGTCATGCCCTTGCCGGCCGGCTTCGACCAGCTCGCCGTGCTCGGCGTGTAGGCCATGGCTTCCCAGCCATAGGCCACGGCTTCCAGGCCGCGGTCCTGGGCGTGCGGGCCGCCGGCCTGGAAGGCCATGGGGAAGCCCTGGCCGGTGGTCTTCATCACCGCATTGGCGATCTCGAAGCTGCGGGCATTCAGCCGCTTCAGGATTTCCAGGCAGATACCCACCCGCGCCTCGACCCCCGCGGCCGCCCATCCGGGCATGGCTGCCTTGCTTGCAGCGATCAGGCTGTCGGCCGAGGCGGCCGGATAGCCGACGTTGAGCGCGCCACCATAGGGCGAAACTTCCGCACCTACGGTACCTTCACCGGGGTGGCCGGGAATCTCAAAGGTTGTCCCGAGATAGGCCTGGTAGGCCGCTTCGCCGTCGGCCTTGGCGGTCTCGCCATACACCTTGCCGCTCGGCATCTCCGGGAACGCGGCCCAGTATTTCCGGGACCGTGCGGCCGCCACCGCATCCTCCAGCAGAGCGCGATGCTGCTCGAACAAGGTCGCCATTTATCCCCCCGGCGTTTTCTCAGGCTTCGATTCATTTTTCGGCGTCTGCCGATGCGGTGTATGATTGACCGACCGGACGGTCTCTGCAAGAACTTTCAGAAAGCAAGCGTCCGGAGGAAGGATCTTGCGCTTCCAAGGGGACCCGGAGGAAACCATGTCCGAGCAGCCACCGCTCCTGGTGGAAACCGCAGAAGGCGTTTGCCGCCTCACGTTGAATCGCCCGGAGAAGTTGAATTCGTTCAACCTCGCCATGGGCGAGGCGCTGCAGGGCGCGCTGGACGTCTGTGCGTCCGACGACGGTATTCGCGCGGTGGTGCTGACGGGGGCCGGGCGCGCCTTTTGCGCCGGCCAGGACCTGGGCGACCGCGATCCCTCCAAGATGACCGAGGTGCCCGATCTCGGCGGCACGCTGGAGCGGGTGTACAACCCCATCATCCGCCGCATCCGGGCGCTGGAAAAGCCGGTGCTGTGCGCCGTCAACGGCGTGGCGGCGGGTGCCGGCGCCAATCTGGCGCTGGCCTGCGATATCGTTTTCGCCGCCAAGTCGGCGAAGTTCATCCAGGTGTTTGCGCGCATCGGCCTGCTGCCCGACTCCGGCGGCACCTGGCTCCTGCCGCGGCTGATCGGCGAGGCGCGCGCCAAGGCGCTGGCCATGACCACCGAACCCCTGGCGGCGCAAACCGCGGCCGATTGGGGCCTGATCTGGCGGGCGGCCGAGGATGACGCGGTGCTCGACGAGACGCTGGCGCTGGCCAGGCAGCTCGCGGTCGGGCCGACGGTGGCCTACGGGCTGATCAAGCAGGCGGTCCAGGCCGCCGCCGATCAGTCGCTCGACAAGCATCTGGACCTGGAACGCGACTACCAGCGCATCGCCGGCCGCACGCCGGACTATGCCGAAGGGGTGTCGGCGTTCCTGGAAAAGCGCCCGGCGAAGTTCCGAGGTGTGCGATGACGGCACCCGACGACGCGGCAAAGGTCTTTGCTCCCGACGATCCCGGCGCGCTGGCAACCGCCTGCGCCAAGGCGATGTGGGACGACGACCGGGCGTCGCAGCGGTTGGGCATGCACATCCATTCGGTGACGCCTGGGCAGGCGACCCTGTCCATGACCATCACCGAGGCGATGACCAACGGGCACGGCGACGGGCACGGCGGCTACACCTTCCTGTTGGCCGATTCCGCCTTCGCCTTCGCCTGCAACACTTACAACCAGCGCACGGTTGCCCAACACTGCTCGGTCAGTTTCCTGGCGCCGGTGGCGCTGGGGGATCGGCTGACCGCCGAAGCGCGGGAGGTCAACCGGAAAGGGCGCGGCGGCATCTACGACATCCGCGTCACCAACCAGCGGGGCGAAACGGTTGCCGAGTTCCGGGGCCATTCGCGGACCGTAAAAGGAAAAATTCTGCCGGAGGCGGCCGAAGACGCCGACCCCAGTTCTTGAGGAGGACCGTCCATTGGAACAGATCGTGACTAACAGAGGCGAACTGGAGCCGATCGAGAAGGCTTCGCGCGACGAGCTTGCGGCAGTGCAGCTTGAGCGCCTGCGGTGGACCCTGAACCACGCCTACGCCAATTCGCCGTTCTACAAGAAGCGGTTCGATGACGCCGGCGTCCACCCCGACGACCTGAAGACCCTGTCGGACCTGGCGAAGTTCCCGTTCACGGTGAAGAGCGACCTTCGCGACAACTACCCCTTCGGCATGTTTGCCGTGCCGATGGACCAGGTGTCGCGCATCCATGCGTCCAGCGGCACCACCGGCAAGCCCACCGTGGTCGGCTACACCAAGAACGACATCAGCACCTGGGCCGATGTGGTGGCGCGGTCGATCCGCGCGTCGGGCGGCCGCCCCGGCGACATCGTGCACGTGGCCTATGGCTACGGCCTGTTCACCG
>JAGQRL010000254.1 GCA_020425485.1 Rhodospirillaceae bacterium | reverse complement strand
CGACCATTCTTCAACAGCCTGCTAAAGCGCTAAGAAACCTCTCGCCCTTCTTGCCCATACTACTTGCGGGACGCTTCTCTGCAGAGGCATTCAATCTCGCCCGGTCCAAAGGAGTCGTCACAGCAACTCCCGGAATCTTGTTCGGGAGTGACGTTGCCAAAGGGCTCAGCGCACTTCTTGAAACACTGAATCACGCTAGCGAGGTAGCCGCCGAGAACCCAGAAGTCGTGGTAGACCTATTTGATCGCTTGGGCAAAATTGAGGGTGCCGCAGTGAATCTTCGGGGTGCATTGTTCGAGCTAATCGTCGGGCATGTAGTCCATCTCGAGAGTCAGGGCTCCATAGATATTGGGAAGTTGGTATTTCTGATTGAAAAACATCCGGCTGAAATCGATGTCTTTCTTGCGTCGAATGTTCAAGTGCGAGTGATAGAATGTAAAGGGTATGGCCCAGATCAAGCTGTAAAAGAAGATGAACTGCGCGCCTGGGTTGTAGAAAAAGTCCCTGATTTGCGTAAATCATTATTGTCAGAGGCTAGATTTCGGAATTGCGAATTCAGTTTCGAATTCTGGACATCGGGCAGCTTTACGGCAGAGGCATTGAGGCTGGCCAAGGAGACCATCCAGCGGACGAAGAAATATAAGATCCAGTTCCTGAATGGTGTTGAGGTACGCAAACGCATTCGTGGCGTGAATGCGTCCGGGCTTGGTAAGGTGTTTGACGAGCACTACGCGAAGCAGCCGCTGACCAGGTTTCGCGGGAAGCATCTACCGACTGAAGCCGGTACGGCAAGTGTCGATGCCTAACTGCTCGATCAACAGCGAAGCGCAGTAAGTACTCAATGGTCGTGCGCTATCTGCTGAACGATTGGCCGGAACACTACGATATCCGAAAACTCACCCGCCGCAGACCAGGAAAAGCGATCAAGTTACCCCCGATTTGGGTTTCCTGAATCTGTGAGGAACGTGTCCCAGATCCCCCAGATTGTCGGCCGATTGTCGTGTTGTCGACAGAGGTTTCGGCCCCCTCCGGTGCCGCCAAACCGCCCGCAATCCCTTGGCGAGCAACGATATTTTCAAATCGAAGCAGTTTGGCACGCCTGTTGCTGATAGGGGGGCACGGAGGCGTTCGGCTCAGGCCCGTCTCATGCTGACGACACTCACCTGAGGAGACAAGGATATGGCAAAGCTCCGGCAGATCGCCTTCTACGGCAAGGGCGGCATCGGCAAGTCCACCACGTCCCAGAACACGCTCGCGGCCCTGGTCGAACTCGGCCAGAAGATCCTGATCGTCGGCTGCGATCCCAAGGCAGACTCCACCCGGCTGATCCTCAACTCCAAGGCGCAGGACACCGTTCTGCATCTCGCGGCCCAGGAAGGGTCGGTGGAAGACCTGGAACTCGAGGACGTGCTGAAGGTCGGCTACAAGGACATCAAGTGCGTGGAGTCCGGCGGGCCCGAGCCGGGCGTCGGCTGCGCCGGCCGCGGCGTCATCACCGCCATCAACTTCCTGGAAGAGAACGGCGCCTACGACGACGTCGACTACGTTTCCTACGACGTGCTGGGCGACGTGGTGTGCGGCGGCTTCGCCATGCCGATCCGCGAGAACAAGGCGCAGGAAATCTACATCGTCATGTCCGGCGAGATGATGGCGCTCTATGCCGCCAACAACATCTCCAAGGGCATCCTGAAATACGCCAACACCGGCGGCGTGCGCCTGGGCGGGCTGATCTGCAACGAGCGGCAGACCGACCTTGAGCTTGAGCTGTCGGAAGCCATGGCGGCCAAGCTGGGCACCAAGCTCATCCACTTCGTGCCGCGTGACAACATCGTGCAGCACGCCGAGCTGCGCCGCCAGACGGTGCTGCAATACGCGCCGGACAGCAAGCAGGCCGACGAGTACCGGGCGCTCGCCCAGAAGATCCACAACAACTCCGGCAACGGCGTCATCCCCACGCCGATCAGCATGGAAGAGCTGGAAGAGATGCTGATGGACTTCGGCATCATCAAGACCGAGGAGCAGCAGCTCGCCGAGCTGAAGGCCAAGGAAGAAAAGCTGGCGATGAGCGCCTGACCTTCTGGCCGCGCGGAGGGCCGGCGCCCAAGCCGGCCCCACCGCCGCGACCGCCCGTCACCCGGCCAGCAATGGCCCAGCCGAAGGATCGCGTCGCATGTTGGAAGACGAAAACATCGGCGAATTCAACGAGAAGCTGATCGAGGAGATCCTCGAAGCCTATCCCGCCAAGTCGAAGAAGAAGCGCGCCAAGCACCTCACCACCGCCAAGGTTACCGAGGCGGGGGAGGAGGGCGAGGCCGCCGGCACCGACTGTTCGGTGAAGTCGAACATCAAGTCGCTGCCCGGCGTCATGACCATCCGCGGCTGCGCCTATGCCGGCTCCAAGGGCGTCGTGTGGGGTCCGATCAAGGACATGGTCCACATCTCCCACGGCCCCGTCGGCTGCGGGCAATACTCCTGGGCGCAGCGGCGCAACTACTATGTCGGCACCACCGGCATCGACACCTTCGTGACGATGCAGTTCACGTCGGATTTCCAGGAGCGGGACATCGTCTTCGGCGGCGACAAGAAGCTGGAGAAGATCCTCGACGAGATCAAGGTGCTGTTCCCCTTGGCGAACGGCGTCACGGTGCAGTCCGAATGCCCGATCGGCCTGATCGGCGACGACATCGAAGCGGTAGCGCGCAAGAAGGCCAAGGAGCACGAAACCACCGTTGTGCCGGTGCGCTGCGAAGGCTTCCGCGGCGTTTCCCAGTCGCTGGGCCACCACTTGGCCAACGACAGCATCCGCGACTGGGTGCTGGAGCCGGCCTCCAAGGCGGACGATTTCGAGCCCACGCCCTACGACATCAACGTCATCGGCGATTACAACATCGGCGGCGATGCCTGGGCCTCGCGCCACCTGCTGGAAGAAATCGGCCTGCACGTCATCGGCAGTTGGGCCGGCGATACCACGCTGGCGGAAATGGAACGTGCGCCGAAGGCGAAGCTGAACCTCATCCACTGCTACCGGTCGATGAACTACATCTGCCGGCACATGGAAGAGAAGTACGGCGTGCCGTGGAAGGAGTTCAACTTCTTCGGGCCGTCGCAGATCGCCAAGAGCCTGCGCGCCATCGCCGACATGTTCGACGACACCATCCGCGAGAACGCCGAGAAGGCCATCGCCAAGTATCAGCCCCTGGCCGATGCCGTGATCGCCAAGTACCGGCCGCGCCTGGAAGGCAAGAAGGTGATGCTGTACGTCGGCGGGCTGCGTCCGCGCCACGTCATCACCGCCTACGAAGACCTGGGCATGGAAGTCGTCGGCACCGGCTACGAGTTCGCCCACGGCGACGACTACAAGCGCACCGGCGGCTACGTGAAGGACGGCACGCTGATCTACGACGACATCACCGGCTACGAGATGGAGAAGTTCATCGAGCGCAAGCGGCCGGATCTCGTCGGGTCGGGCATCAAGGAGAAGTACCCGGTCCAGAAGATGGGCATCCCGTTCCGGCAGATGCACTCGTGGGACTACTCCGGGCCGTACCACGCCTACGACGGCTTCGCGATCTTCGCCCGCGATATGGATCTGGCCATCAACAACCCGGTGTGGGGTCTGTTCGACGCCCCCTGGGGTGAGGCCGCCTGACCCATAGCCCCGGCGCGTCCCGTATGGCGGACGGCCGAACGGAAGGAATCTCACCATGCCCCAGACGGCAGACAAGGTTCTTGACCACGCTCCATTGTTCCGCGAGCCGGAATACCAGGAGATGCTCAAGAACAAGCAGGTGAAATACGAGTGCGGGCACCCCGAGGCGCTCGTCAAGGAAATCGACGACTGGACGAGGTCCTGGGAATACCGCGAGAAGAACCTTGAGCGCACGGCGCTGAAGGTGAACCCGGCGAAGGCGTGCCAGCCGCTCGGTGCGGTGTTCGTCGCCGCCGGCTTCGAAGGCACGCTGTCCTTCGTGCACGGCAGCCAGGGCTGTGTGGCCTACTACCGCTCGCACCTGTCGCGCCACTTCAAGGAGCCGTGCTCGGCGGTCTCCAGCTCGATGACCGAGGACGCCGCGGTGTTCGGCGGGCTCAACAACATGATCGACGGGCTGTCCAACGCCTACTCGCTCTACAACCCGAAGATGATCGCGGTCAGCACCACCTGCATGGCCGAGGTGATCGGCGACGACCTGCACGCCTTCATCGAGCAGTCGCGCCAGAAGGGCTCGGTGCCGGAAGACTTCGACGTGCCCTTCGCCCACACGCCCGCCTTCGTCGGCAGCCATGTGGACGGCTACGACAACATGCTGAAGGGCATCCTGGAGCACTTCTGGGCCGGCCAGGAGCGGACGCCCAATGACGCGATCAACATCGTCCCCGGGTTCGACGGCTATGCCGTGGGCAACAACCGCGAGCTGAAGCGGCTGCTGGGCGAGATGGGGATCGACGCCACCATCGTGTCGGACGTGTCGGATGTGTACGACACCCCGTCGGACGGCCAGTTCCGCATGTTCTCCGGTGGCACCACCATCGAGCAGACCAAGGCGGCGCTGAGCGCCAAGGCCACGGTGTCGCTGCAGCAATACTGCACCAAGAAGTCGCTGGAATACGCCGCCGCCCAGGGCCAGGAAACGGCCTCGTTCAACTACCCCATGGGCGTGTCGGCGACCGACGAGCTGCTGATGGCGCTCAGCGAGATGACCGGCAAGGCGATCCCGGACTCCCTCAAGCTGGAGCGCGGCCGCCTGGTGGATGCCATGGCCGACAGCCAGGCCTATCTGCACGGCAAGACCTACGCCATCTTCGGCGACCCGGACTTCGTGTACGGCATGGCCCGCTTCGTCATGGAAACCGGCGGCGAGCCGGTGCACTGCCTGGCCACCAACGGCACCAAGGCCTGGGCGAAGAAGATGCAGGCCCTGCTCGACGCTTCGCCGTTCGGCAGCCAGGGCAAGGTGTGGGCCGGCAAGGACCTGTGGCACCTGCGGTCGCTGCTGGCCACCGAGCCGGTCGACCTGATGATCGGCAGCTCCTACGGCAAGTATCTGGAGCGGGACACCAACACGCCGCTGATCCGGCTGTCCTTCCCGATCTTCGATCGCCACCACCACCACCGCTTCCCCACCTGGGGCTACCAGGGCGGGCTGAACGTGCTGGTGAAGCTGCTCGACACCGTGTTCGACCTCCTGGACCGGGAGTCCAACAAGGCGGGGGTGAACGACATCTCCTTCGACCTGACGCGTTAGTCCACCGGCGGGGGCGGGAGGACCCACCCTTCCGCCCCCCGCCGATCCCCAGATTGGCCCGAGCGGGGGAGCCCGTGCCCGATGAGCGAAGCCCTCAACGCCCGCATTGCCGATGTCTTCCAGGAGCCGGCCTGCGCGCACAACCAGGCGAAGTCCGAAGGTGCCCGCAAGAAGGGGTGCGGCAAGCCCCTGGTTCCGGGTGCCACGGCCGGCGGCTGCGCCTTCGATGGGGCGAAGATCGCGTTGCAGCCCATCACCGATGCCGCCCACCTGGTGCACGGGCCCTTGGCCTGCGAAGGCAATAGCTGGGACAGCCGCAGCTCCGCCTCGTCGGGCCCCATGCTCTACCGCACCAGCTTCACCACCGATTTGTCGGAACTCGACATCGTGCTGGGCAACGGCGAGAAGAAGCTCTACCGCGCCATCCGCAAGATCATCGAAGAGCACGACCCGCCGGCCGTGTTCGTCTACGCCACCTGCGTGCCGGCCCTGGTGGGCGACGACATCGAGGCGGTGTGCAAGTACGCGCGGGAGAAGCTGGGCAAGCCGGTGATCGCGGTGAACGCGCCGGGCTTCGCGGGCACCAAGAACCTCGGCAACAAGCTGGCCGGCGAAGCGCTGCTGGACCACGTGATCGGCACGGTGGAGCCGGACCGGACCACCGACTGCGACATCAACATCCTCGGCGAATACAACCTGTCCGGCGAGTTGTGGCAGGTGAAGCCCTTGCTGGCCCGCCTGGGGATCCGCGTTCTCAGCTCCATCACCGGCGATGCCCGATTTCGTGAGGTGGCCCAGGCGCACCGCGCGCGGGTGTCCATGGTGGTGTGCTCCAAGGCGCTGATCACGCTGGCCCGCAAGATCGAGGAGCGCTGGGGCATCCCCTTCTTCGAAGGCTCCTTCTACGGCATCTCCGATACCTCCGACGCCCTGCGCACCCTGGCCCGCATGCTGGTGGAGCGCGGTGCGCCGGAAGACCTGCTCGCCCGCACCGAAGCGCTGATCGCCGAAGAGGAGGCGAAGGCCTGGGCAGCACTGGAGCCCTATCGCCCGCGCGTCGCCGGCAAGCGGGTGCTGCTCTACACCGGCGGCCACAAGTCGTGGTCGGTGGTGTCGGCCCTGCGCGAGCTGGGCATGGAGGTGGTCGGCACCTCTGTCAGGAAGTCGACAGAAGCCGACAAGGACCGCATCAAGCAGATCCTCGGCGAAGACGCCCACATGTTCGAAGCCCTGCCGGCGAAGGAGATGTACGCCACCCTGTCGGCCTCCGGGGCCGATGTGCTGGTGTCCGGCGGGCGCAGCCAGTTCGTGGCGCTGAAGGCCAAGGTGCCGTGGGTCGACATCAACCAGGAACGCCACGAAGCCTATGCCGCCTATGAGGGTATGGTGGAGCTGGTGGCCGCCCTCGACCGCGCCATCAACAACCCCATGTGGGCGGAGCTGCGCGGCCCCGCACCCTGGGATGCCGGCTGGGCGCCCAATGCCGCGCCGGCCGATGCAGCAGCGCCGGCGGAGGGCTGAGCCATGGCCAGCATTTCGCCTGCCAAATCGCCGCTGTCGGTCAACCCGCTGAAGGTCAGCGCGCCCCTGGGGGCGGCACTCGCCTATCTCGGCGTGGAAGGCTCCGTGCCGCTGTTCCACGGCAGCCAGGGCTGCACCGCCTTCGCGCTGGTGCACCTGGTGCGCCACTTCAAGGAATCGATCCCGCTGCAGACCACGGCGATGAACGAGGTGTCCACCATCCTCGGCGGTGCCGACCACGTGGAAGAGGCGATCGAGAACCTGCGCGGCCGCGCCAACCCGAAGTTCATCGGCATCTGCTCCACCGCACTTACCGAAACCCGCGGCGAGGACATCGCCGGCGAGCTGCGCGACATCCGCGCCCGCCGTGCCGATTTCGCCGACACCGAGATCGTGTTCGCCGCCACGCCGGATTTCGACGGCGGGCTGGAAACCGGCTGGGCGAAGGCGGTGAAGGCCATCGTGGAAACCATGGTGCCGGATGCCGGGCCGGGTGCCCGCGTGGTGGAGCCGGGCCGGGTGAACGTGCTGGCCGGCGCCCACCTGACGCCTGCCGATGTGGAAGAGCTGACGCGGATCGTCGAGGCATTCGGGTTGGTGCCCACCGTGCTGCCCGACCTGTCGGGCTCGCTCGACGGGCACGTGGTGGAAGGGTGGGTCACCACCTCGCTCGGCGGCACCCGGCTGGACGCCATCCGCACCATGGGCCGTGCGGTCCATACGCTGGCGATCGGCGAAAGCCTGCGCCCGGCCGCCGCCGCCCTGGAAGCGCGCACCGGCGTGCCGTTCACCCTGTTCCAAAGCGTGTGCGGGCTGAAGGCGGTGGATGCCTTCGTGCGCACGCTGATGGAACTGACCGGCCGCAGCGACGCGCCGGAGAGCCTGAAGCGCGACCGCAGCCGTCTCGTCGATGCCTCGCTGGATGCGCATTTCTATCTGGGCGGATTGCGGGTTGCGATCGGTGCCGATCCCGACCTGCTGTTCGCGCTGTCGACGGCGCTGGCCGGGCTGGGTGCCGAAACCGTCGCCGCCGTCACCACCGCTTCGGCCAACCCGGTTCTGCGCGGAACTCCGGCGGACGACGTGCTGGTGGGGGATCTCGGCGACCTGGAGCGGCTCGCCGGGGCGCAGTCCGCCCAGATGCTGATCACCCATTCCCATGGCCACCGGGTGGCCGAGCGGCTTGGCCTGCCGCTCGTGCGCGTGGGCTTCCCGGTGTTCGACCGCCTGGGGGCGCAGGATGCGCTGAAGGCCGGCTACCGCGGCACCCGCGCGCTGTACTACGAGGTCGCCAATGCGGTGCTGGCCCGCACCCATTCCCCCAAACCGGAGGATTTCGGCTGCCTCACAACGGAGGAGGACGCCCATGGCCGCCCGTCGCCTGCGCCTCATTGATACGGAGGAAACGATGTCCCAACCGGCTGAGAAGCCGCTCCGGGTCGCCATCGCGACCCAGGACATGGCCCGGCTGAACGCCCATTTCGGATCGGCGAAGACGTTCGCCATCTACGACGTCACGTCGACCACCTCGGCCTTCGTGGAGGCCGTCGGCTTCGACGACGTGGCCGACGAAAGCGGCTCCCACAGCCCGCTGGACGACCGCATCACGCCCAAGGTGGATGCGCTCAACGGCTGCAACCTGCTGTTCGTGCTGGCCATCGGCGGCCCGGCGGCGGCCAAGGTGGTGCGCGCCAACGTCCACCCCATCAAGGTGAAGGAGCCCGAGCCCATCGCCGATGTGCTGGCGCGCGTGCAGACCATGCTGGCCGGTTCGCCGCCGCCGTGGCTGCGCAAGATCCTCGGCCGCAACGAGCCGCGCTCCATGGACTTCCTGGAAGACGAGGTGGCGTGATGCCCGAAGCAGCCGTTCTCGACGCGCCGCGCGGCGGCGACCTGCCCGACAGCCCGTTCCTGAAGCAGCTCATCCAGCTCATCCGTGCCGAAGACTCCTTTGGCAACTGGGAGGGCAAGTCCGATGCCGAGCTGTTGGCGGACTTCGTCGTCACCAAGGAGGAGCGCCGGGAGATCCCCATCATTGGCGATCCCGACCCCGACATCCTGTGGCGGGTGGAACAGTTCTACGGCGCCGTCGGCCTGATGGTGGAAAAGGCCACCGGCTGCATGGCCACGCCGATGATGAAGATGCACCACGAAGGGTTCGGCCGGATCGTGCTGATCGCCGGCCGCCTGGTGGTGGTGTCCAAGCACCTGCGCGACATCCACCGGTTCGGCTTCGTCAGCTACGCCAAGCTGGCCGAGGCCGGGGACAAGCTGGTGGCCGACGCCGTCGGCGTCATCGAGACCTATCCCGGAGCGGCGCGCGACTAGAGTCATTTCGCCTTCGGCGGACCCGGTTCCGGCCCTCTCCCCCGCCCGGCCGCCCAAATTTTACAATGGCTTGGGTGGCCGGGCGGGGGAGAGGGTCGGCGCAGACTGAACAGGAAATGCTCTGGCCGACCCGCGTGCCCAGTATTGGAGGACCCGGACAATGCCCATCACCGGACTGACCCGTGACGGCACGACCTACATCCCCGAATTCCTCGTCAGCATCGATGCGGAGTCCTGCATCGGCTGTGGCCGCTGCTTCAAGGTGTGCGGCCGCGGCGTGATGAGCCTGAAGGGCGTCGACGAGGACGGCGAACTGGTCGACCTGGAAGACGAAGGCGACGAGGACTACGACGACGACGAATTCGAACGCAAGATCATGGTGGTGGTGAACGCCGGCAACTGCATCGGCGGCGGGGCGTGCGCCCGCGTCTGCCCGAAGGATTGCCACGAACACGCACCTGCCGAGGCGGCCTGAGCTGGACGGGCTGATCCCCCCCAGCGGGGCGGCGGAGCACTACCGCCGCCTGATGGCCGGCGCGCCCGGGCAGGTGGATCACGCCGATGATCGCCACGTGTTCGCCTGCGTGCTGGCACTCGCCCTGGCTGAACGCGCCGCCGGCGGTGGGCCGCTGACCGAGCGGCTGGGCATCGGCGGCCGGGCGCTGGCGGCAATCGCCGAGGCGTATTTCCCCGAGGCCGGCCTGCCGGACCTGGACGTGACGACCGGCCCGCTGCCGGCCGACCAGTCGGCCCTGGCCACCCTGCTGGTGTGGCGCGGCCAGGCGGTGGGGGCGAAGAGCCAGATCCTCGCGGCCATCGTCGCCCGCCGTTCGCTGGAAGCCCACCACCTGTGGCAGGACCTGGGCCTGCGCAACCGGGCGGAACTGAGCGCGCTGATGGGCCGCCACTTCCCGCGGATGAAGCAACTCAACGACACCAACATGCGCTGGAAGAAGTTCTTCTACCGCCAGATCTGCCGCGATCCCGGCATGCAGCTCTGCCTCGCCCCCACCTGCGAGGAGTGCGAGGAGAAGGACCTCTGCTTCGCCCCGGAGGAGGGCGACGCGCTGATCTGATGCCCCGGAGCACTGCTCCGGTTGGTCGCGTCTCGTCCTGTCGCAAACCGTTCAATGTCGCAAACCCTGCGCGGGAAACGCCCCGACAAATCGGGAAAAAGGCAGTTCTTTCAACGCCTAAGTAAGTTGGCACGCATCTTGTTCTTGGGACTTCGACGTCAGATCCCTGGACGAGAGGACACGCGATGCTGGCCCTGACCGAAACCGCCGCCGAGGCCATCAAGACCGCCATCACCTCTGCCGCCGCAAGCAGCGAACATCCGCTTGCCGGCCTGCGCATCATGGTCACCAGCGGCGGCTGCGCCGGCCTGCAATACGGCATGGCGCTGGAGCTGCAGCGCGAGCCGGACGACCAGGTGATCGAGGCGAACGGCATCACCATCCTGGTGGACCCCGACAGCGCCATCCTGCTGGAAGACGTGACGGTGGACTTCGTCAACCGGCTGGAAGGCTCCGGCTTCCAGTTCAACAACCCCAACGCCGCCAGCACCTGCAGCTGCGGCCGTTCCTACTGCGGCTGAGCGGGGGTCGGGGCGATGTGGGACTATTCCGAGAAGGTCAAGGAATACTTCTTCAATCCGAAGAATGCCGGGGTGCTGGACGACGCCAACGCCATCGGCGAGGTCGGCGCGATTGCCTGCGGTGACGCCCTGAAGCTCATGCTGAAGGTGAATACCGATACGCATGTTATTGAAGACGCGCGGTTTCAAACCTTCGGCTGCGGATCGGCCATCGCCGCGTCCTCAGCACTGACGGAACTGATCATCGGCAAGACGGTGGATGAGGCGCGCAAGCTGACCAACCGCGACATCGCCGATTTCCTCGACGGTCTGCCGCCGGAAAAGATGCACTGCTCGGTGATGGGTGCGGAAGCCCTGGCAGCCGCCGTGGCCAGCTATCGCGGCGAGGCGGTGGACGACGACGACCATGAGGACGGGGCACTCGTCTGCAAGTGCTTCGGTGTCGACGAAGGCATGCTCGGCCGCGCCATCCGCACCAACAAGCTGACCACGCTGGAGCAGGTGACCTTCTACACCAAGGCCGGCGGAAGCTGCGCCACCTGCCACGAGGCGGTGGAAGAGGTGCTGGCGGCCACCAATGCCGACATGGTGGCGGCGGGCGAGCTGCTGCCGGGCGAAGCCTTCACCGCGCGTGCCGCAACCGCACCTGCACCGGCGCCGGCTGCCCGGATGGCCAGTGCCCCCATCACCATCGCCCCGCCCAAACCCAAGGCGTCGGCCACCCCGGCGCAGCCGGGCGCCGCGGCCGGCCTCACCCCCGCCCAGGAGATCCTCGCCATCGGCAGGGTGATCGACGAGATGCGGGGCACCTTCAAGGCCGACGGCGGCGACGTCTCGCTGGTCGACGTGTCGGGCGATCTCATCCTCGTGCACCTCACCGGCACCTGTGCGGGCTGCCAGCTCGCCGGGGCGACGCTGGGCGGCGTGCAGGCGCGCATCACCTCCACCCTCGGCCGGCCCGTGCGCGTGGTGCCGGTGCAGCAGGTCTGACGGAAAGGGACGGGACCATGCAGCCCATCTATCTGGACAACAACGCCACCACCCGCACCGATCCGCGGGTCGTCGAGGCGATGCTGCCCTACTTCACCGAGCAGTTCGGCAACGCGTCCTCCATGCATGCGTTCGGCGCCGATGTGGGGGCCGCCGTCGGGGCCGCCCGCCACAGCCTGCAAGCACTGCTGGGGGCCGAGTTCGACCACGAGGTGGTGTTCACCAGCGGCGGTACGGAAAGCGACAACACCGCCATTCTGGCCGGCCTGCGGGTGATGCCCGACCGCAACGAGGTGGTGACCTCCACGGTGGAGCACCCCGCCGTGCTCAGCCTGTGCGACTGGCTGGAACGCAACGAGGGTGTGGTCGTCCACCGCATCCCGGTGGACAGCCAGGGCCGGCTGGACATCGACGCCTACCGGGCCGCCCTGTCTGACCGCGTGGCCGTCGTCTCGCTGATGTGGGCCAACAACGAAACCGGCACGATCTTCCCCGTCGAGGGCCTGGCCGATCTGGCCAAGGAGGTGGGGGCGCTGTTCCACACCGATGCCGTGCAGGCGGTGGGCAAGGTGGCCATCAACCTGAAGGACACGGCCATCGACATGCTGTCGCTCAGCGGCCACAAGCTGCACGGTCCCAAGGGGATCGGCGCGCTCTACGTGCGCCGCGGCACCCGCTTCCGCTCGCTGGTGCGCGGCGGCCACCAGGAACGCGGCCGCCGGGCGGGCACCGAAAACGTGCCGGGCATCGTCGGCCTCGGCCGCGCAGCGGAGCTGGCGGCGGCCTACATGGCCGACGAGACGACGCGGGTGCGCGACCTGCGCGACCGCCTGGAACAGGGGCTGTTGCAGCGCATCGGCAACTGCTTCGTCACCGGCGATCCGCTGGACCGGCTGCCCAACACCGCCAATGTCGCGTTCGAGTACATCGAGGGCGAGGCGATCCTGCTGCTTCTCAACAAGGCGGGCATCGCTGCGTCCTCCGGCTCGGCCTGCACCTCGGGCTCGCTGGAGCCTTCGCACGTGCTGCGTGCCATGGATGTGCCCTTCACCGCGGCCCACGGTGCCATCCGCTTTTCGCTGAGCCGCGAGACCACAGCACCTGAGATCGACCGGGTGCTGGAGGAGATGCCGCCGATCATCGCCCGGCTGCGCGAGCTTTCGCCCTTCTGGACGGACGGCACGCCCACCGCCGACGCGTTCAACCCCGCCTACGCCTGACCGACACCTGCGCCGATCCCCTCTTGTTCGGAGACCGACGATGCTGGCCAGTTTCGACATCCAGGACTTTGCCCCCAACCCCGTGGACGTGGTGATCACCGACACCACCTTGCGGGATGGCGAGCAGGCCCCCGGCGTCACCTTCTCCCGCGCAGAAAAGCTGGCGATCGCCCGCGCGCTGGAAGCCGCCGGCATTGCCGAGATCGAAGCCGGCATCCCGGCCATGGGGCCGGAGGAGGTGGCCGGCGTGGCGGAAATCGCCGCGGCACTCACCCGTGCTAAGGCGGTGGCGTGGTGCCGCATGAAGGCGGCGGACATCGAAGCGGCGGCGGAAACCGGCGTGCGGCGCGTCCACATCGTGCTGCCGGTGTCCGACCAGCAGCTCCGCGGCAAGCTGGGGGTGGAGCGCGACTGGGCGTTGCGCGAGCTGGAAGCCATGATCAGCTATGCCGGCGGGCTGGGCCTCGATGTGTCGGTCGGCGGCGAGGACTCCTCGCGCGCCGATCCCGGCTTCCTGGTGGATGTGGTGTGCGCGGCGGAGCAGGCCGGGGCGCGGCGCTTCCGCTATTCAGACACCGTCGGCGTGCTCGATCCCTTCCGCACCTATGCCGCCTTCCGGCGCCTCTGTGCGGCCACCGACCTGGAGCTGGAAATCCACGCCCACAATGATTTCGGGCTGGCCACCGCCAACACCCTGGCGGCCGCCCGCGGCGGGGCCAGCCACGTCAACGTCACCGTGAACGGCATCGGCGAACGCGCCGGCAATGCCGTGCTGGCGGAGGTGGCGGCGGGGCTGTCGCTGCTGGGCGGGCGCACGGTGGCCATCGACATGCCGGCGATGCCGGCCCTGTCCGCCCTGGTGGCGGCGGCTGCCGGCCGGCCGACCCCGGCGGACAAGCCGCTGGTGGGAGCGGCCGTGTTCACCCATGAGTCCGGCATCCATGTGGACGGGCTGATCAAGGACGTTCGCAACTACCAGGGCATCGCCCCGGAAGTCGTGGGCCGCGCGCATGAATTCGCGCTGGGCAAGCATTCCGGTGCGGCGGCGGTGAACGAGGCGCTGATCCGCATGGGCCTGCCCTCCACCCGGGCGCTGGCCGAACGCATCCTGCCATTGGTGCGCTCCCACGTGGCGGCCACCAAGCGCAGTCCCGAAGCGTCCGACCTGGAGCGCTTCTACACCATGGCCACCACCGGCCATGAAATCTCCGTGGCCTACGTTTGAGGGCGCGGCGATGAGCTGCGTTTCGGAGGTTGCCGCGGGTCGTCCGCCCGGGCTGTGGGCGCTGGTGCGCAGCGACATCACTTGCGTGCAGAACCGCGATCCGGCGTCGCGCGGGCCGATCGAGGCGTGCCTGTGCTATCCCGGCGTCCAGGCCCTGGTGCTCCACCGCATCGCCCATCGGCTGTGGCGGGGCGAGTGGTTCCTGCTGGCGCGCTTCCTGTCGGCTTTTGCGCGGTTCCTGACAAACATCGACATCCACCCCGGAGCCCGCATCGGTGCCGCCTGCTTCATCGACCACGGCGCCGGCGTGGTGATCGGCGAAACCGCGGAGGTGGGCGACGATTGCACGCTCTACCACGGCGTCACCCTCGGCGGCGTCTCGTGGAACAAGGGCAAGCGCCACCCGACGCTGGACAACGGCGTGCTGGTGGGGGCGGGGGCGAAGATCCTGGGGCCGATCCGGGTGGGGGCCGGCGTGCGGGTCGGCGCCAATTCCGTGGTGGTGGGCGATGTGCCTGCGGGAACCACGGTGGTCGGCATCCCTGGCCGGGTGATCCGCCGCGAAGGCCCGCCGCCCGCACCCTTCGATCCGCCGTCGCCGCGCATCGACCTCGACCACCACCTGATCCCCGATCCCGTGGGCGGCGTCATCGAAGCGCTCAGTGCCCGCGTCGCCCAGCTTGAAGCACTGCTGGCCGAACGTCCGCCGGCCGCCGCTGGCGATGCGGCCCGGCCGTCCCCCCAATCTTCCCCGCAGCCGTAGACGGAGGCCAGGCCATGGGCCGGACATACGACCAGATCCAGCAGCTCTCCTCCGCGGAGGACTTCTTCCAGTTCTTCGAGGTGCCCTACGACCGGCACGTGCTGGATGTCTGCCGGCTGCACATCATGAAGCGGATGGGCCAGTACCTGGCCGACGACGCGCTGGAGGATGCCGACGACGCGGCGGTGTTCGCCACGCTGCAGGGCGTGCTGGCGCGCGCCTACGACGACTTCACCCGCTCCACGCCGGCCGAAGAGAAGGTGTTCAAGGTGTTCCATGCCCAGGAGGCACGGGCCGCCGCCGCCTTCGTCGGGTTTGACGCGCTGGCCGGCAGCCTTCCGACACGGTCGTCGCAAACCCGACAGGGTGTGGAGGCCAATCCCGCCCCGGCCGCAGCCGGTTCGCCGGGCGACTAGAGCAACCCTTTGAAATCTCATGGTCCTGCCGTTTGGCACGGCGATTGCTGAACACGGGTGAACCGGAAGCGGAGGACGAACAGGATGGACACCGCGACGCGCACCCCCGAGGACGGCGGCCTCAACCTGGTGGTCTGCATCAAGCAGGTGCCGGACTCCGCGCAGATCCGGGTGCATCCGGTGACCAACACGATCATGCGGCAGGGCGTGCCGACGATCATCAACCCCTATG
>JAGQRL010000253.1 GCA_020425485.1 Rhodospirillaceae bacterium | reverse complement strand
CCGCGGTGCCGATGCCTCCGATTGGGCGTCGCGAAGGGGCGGCGGTTCCGCTGCCACCTTCGGTGCTGGCGGCGGCTCTGCCGGACGGGCGGCGGCCTCGGGGCGCGTCTCCTGCCGTACGGCGGGTGCTTCGGTCCGCGGCGCGGCGGGCGTCTCTGTGGAGGGCGGCGGCGAAGCTTGCGGCTGCGTGGGCTGGGCCCGTGGAGCCGGCGCCTCGCTGGCGTCCACAGGCGGCGGAGGCGATGGCCGCTCCTGCGGTGCCTCTGCCCGCGTCGTGGGGAGCGGCTGCGGCGGAGCCGCTACTGTGGCGCGCGGAGGCTCGGGCGGGGGCTGTTGGGCCGGCACCTGGTCCGTCCGAACCGGGGGAGGTGGAGCTTCTGTTTGCGCCTGTGGCGGCCGGGGGGCCGCGGCCGGTGGATCCGGCTGGCGACCCGGCGCAGCAGGTGAAACGGGCGCTTCCGCGTGCACCGTTTGGGGTGTCGGGGACGTCTCAGCCCGCGGTGTGGCCGGCGCGGATCTTTCGGCCGGAGGCGCTGGCGGAGGCGGTGCTGTGGCACGCGCTGTCGATGTGTCGGCCGACGCGGCGCGGGCTGGGGGTGGCTCGGCAGCGGCTTTCACCTCTGCCGTTGCCGTTGGGGCGCGTGTGGCCGGTGCCGGCGTCGCGGTCTCGGCCCGCGCTTGCGGCTCGGGTGGCGGAGATGGCGCATCGGAACGCGCAGATGATGCCGGCGGCGGAGCTGCCGCGCGGCTCGGTGGCTGTGGCTGTGGCGGCACCTCGGCCCGCTCTGCGCGGCTTGCTGGAGCCTGGGGCCGTTGTGCTGGGTCTGCGGCAGCCGGCTGTTCGGACCGTGCGGAGGGCGGCTGCGGAGGCTGCCGGTCCGCCGCCGGTGTCTGCGGCAGCGACGGTTCGCTTTTGGCCGCCACGGGAGCGGCGCGGGCGGGAGGTGCCTGAGGCACCTCGGGTGGCTGCGGGGTTGGCCGGGTCGTCGCCTCGGGCCGCGGGCTGGCCGGGGCAGGAGCCGCCGCTTCGGCCTTGACCGCCTGACCATCCGCCACCGCGCGTGCCGTCGTTTTCGCTCTGGCCGTTGGCGGTGGCGCGTCCGGCCGTGCCGGCGGAGCTGGCGCCTCCGTCCTGACAGTCGGGGTCGGTGCTTCCGGCCGAACCGGGGGAGCCGGTGCCTCCGTCCTGGCCGCTGGCGGCGGTGCTTCCTGCCGAACCGGTGGTGCCGGGGCTTCCGTCCTCGCCGCTGGGGGCGCCGTCTGCGGGCGCGGCGTGTCCGCGCGAACCGTCGGCGCATCCCGCNNTCCCGCCTTTCCGGCGCCGGTTGGGCGTCCTGCGCGACGGGTGGAGCCGGTGCCTCTGTCCTTGCCGCTGGCGGAGGCGCGTCCGGCCGAACCGGCGGTGCCGGGGCCTCCGTCCTCGCCGCTGGGGGCGCAGTCTGCGGGCGCGGCGTGTTCGCGCGAACCGTCGGCGCATCCCGCCTTTCCGGCGCCGGTTGGACGTCCTGCGCGACAGGCGGGGCCGGCGGCTGCGGCGGAGGGGTGCGCGTCGGCGCGTCGGCCGCAATTGGCGGCCGGACCGTCTCGGCACGAACCACAGGCGCTTCGGGCCTGGGGGGCGGCGCCTGGTCCCGCGAGGGGGCTGGCTCCGCCGCCGGGGCCGGCGGTGGCGCATCGGCCTTCGCCACTGGAGCGGACGTGGTCGGGGCCGACATTGGCCGCGGCGCCGGCGCTTCGGCCTCGGCCGCTGGAGGAGAGGTTGGCGGGTCCGCCCGTGTAGTGGCCGTTGCCGCTGCGGGTTCTGGTGCCGGCTGCGTCTCCGCCGGCGCCGGTTGGGCTTCCGCAGGCGGGCGGGCCGGCCCGCTGGTGCGCGCCGCGGGGTCGCGGGGTGAGGCGGCCGGCTGGCGGTCTGCGTCGTCCGCCTGGGGGGCGAGCTGGCTGGCGGTGGTGGTTTGAGCCTTGGTTCTGGCAGCGGCATCCGCCCCGAACGGCGCCTGGGGGGAGGCAGAGCCGGTGGTTGGCGGCGTCTCCGCCGTGGCGGCCGGCGCCACCATGGGGGCGCTCCTGGTGGCCGGTGCGCCCTCCTCCGGCGCTGGCGGGGCGGCAGGATCGACCGCCACTTCGGCGGCTGGCGGCGGGGTGGGCGCTGGCCGGGGCTCTCCGGCGGTCGATGGCGGCGAGGGCGGGGCCTGCGGTGCCGACCTGGGATCCGTCGCCGTCACCGGCCGTCCCGCCGCACTCCCCGGCGCTGGCACCGGCGGCAGGGCAGCACGGGCATCGGCCGAGAGGGTGACGGCATCGCCGCGAGCCAGCCCGGCGGGCGGCTTCGCCCCCAGGTCGACGGGCACCGCAGCGCCGCTCTTCACCGCCGCGGCGCGCACCGGCTCGCGCGCCAGCTTGGCTTCCGTCAGCCCCGGCTGGGGCGGCACCTGCAAGGCAACACGGCTGCCCGGTGGCACCGGCGGCTGCAAGCGCACCAACGCCTCGCCGCTGGCCGTCTGCAACACCTGGCTGCCGTCGCGCGCCACCGCACCGGTGGTGCCGGAGATCGCCACCGGGCGTTCGGCCGTGGCCACGCGCTGGATGGTTTCCTTGGGCAGCGACAGCACTTCGGCGCTGTGCCGCGTATCCTCCCCCACCACGGGCCGGCGCCCGGCGAATTGCACCGCCGCGCGCGCCAGCTCCGGGGGGACGCCGCTCATGAAGCCGTCAGCAGCAGCCTCGCCATGGCGACCACGTCGAGGGCGGCCGGCGCGCCGGGGGCATGGGAGAGCAGCGAGGTCTGCAACCGGATGGCCTCGCGCACCTTGGGATCGCGGCGGATCGTGCCGGCCAGCGGCGGGCTGCGGTCGAGGAAGGTCTGGCAGGCCTTGAGCAGGGTCTGATAGGTGCGCTCGCCGTCGCGCGGGGTGGCCGCCATGTTGATGACGAAGCGCATATCCGCACCCGGCTTCACCGCGTTGATGGTCTTCACGAAGGCATAGGCGTCGGTCAGCGAGGTCGGCTCGTCGGTCGCCACCACCAGGATGGTGGAGGCTTGCAGCGCCATCTGGCGCACCGTGCGGTCGAGCCCCGCGCCCATGTCGAACAGGATGCGGTTGTAGTGGCGCGCCAGCTCGTGGAAGTCGCCGTTCAGCTCCGCCAGGCGCCGCGTCGGCACGCTCGACAGGTTGCCGCTGCCCGACTGGCCGGCGATCACATCGAAGCCGCCGGGCCGGTACGGGGTGCGCGCCTCGGCCAGAGAGACGGTGCCGTCCATCACCCCCATCAGGTCGCGCTTGGGCATCAGGCCAAGCTGGATGTCCACATTGGCGAGGCCGAGATCGGCATCGAACAGCAGCACCTTGCCGCCGAACTGCGCCAGCGCGTGGCTGAGGGTGACGGCCAGCCAGGTCTTGCCGACGCCCCCCTTGCCGGACGCGATGGCGATGGCGTTGGGCACTGCGGTCGGCAGGGCGATGCGGGGCGCTGTGGCCGCGGTCCCAGGTCTCATGACGGGCTTCCCGAAGGTTGCTGCGACGGTTTGGCGTTGGCGAGAAACAGCTTGGCGAGGCGCCGCGGGTTGGCGACGTCCAGCCCATCGCGGATCCACGCACTGGTGGACAGCTCGGCGAAGGCCAGCCGGCCGCCCTGGGCCGCCGCCAGCACGCTGCCGAGCCGGCGGGCCATGTCCAGCCGGGTGACCACCATGCGGCTGACGCCGATGCCGTTGTAGGCGGCGGCGATGTCGGTCGCCTCCACCGCATCGGTGCCGGCGGGGAACACTAAGAAGGGCTCCACACGGCCGCCCAGCAGCAGGCGGGCAAGGTCGCGCATGTCGCGCGGGTTGTTGTGGTTGCGCCCGGCACTGTCGACCAGCACCAGGTCGTGGCCCTTCACCGCGGCCAGCGCATCTTCCAGGCGCTTGGGATCCTCGGCCACCAGCACGTCGATGTTGAGCGCCGAGCAGAAGGCGCGCAGATGGGCGACGCCGCCGGTGCGCTCCACATCGGTGGTCAGCACCGCCACGCTGCGGCCTTCGATCAGCGCCTTGGCGGCGAGCTTGGACAGCGTCTGCGTCTTGCCGGCCCCCGGCGGGCCCACCGGCATCAGCGCGTGCGTCCACGGCGGATCGCTCAAGGGGGCGAAGCGGTAGCTGTGGCGGAAGGCGGCGGCCAGGGCGGCGGCGGCATCGGCACCGGTGAACCCGCCGACGACGTCCAGCAGCGCTTCGCCCACCACGGCGGGCACGCCATGGTCGCGGAACGCCTGGTAGACGATGTCCTCCAGCTCGTCGTCCTCGCGCCACAGGCCGAGCCCCAGCGGCACGCCGGCGGCACCGGTGCCGGCCGGAGCGGCAGAGGCGGCAGCCGCGGCGGCGGGGCCGGCGGCGGCCGGTGGCACTTCGCGCTGCGGCTGGGCTTCTTCCACCTCTTCCAAGGCGGCGGCAATGCGGATTTCCCCGTCGGCCCCCTCATGGGTGGAGATGATGATGGCTTCGTCGCCCAGCTCCAGGCGCACCGCCTCCATCGCCTCGCTATAGGTCGGTGCGTAGTAGTATTTCAGGCGCACGCCGGCCTCCCTTCCGCTGGGGCTGCGGCGCGCCTGGCGGCGGCGGGCGGTGGCGACATGTGCATCGGCATGGCTGTCGGCCTGGCGTCTTCGCTTAGATCTGTCCCAGCGTCTTCACCCGTGCCTTCGGGTGGATCTCGTTCTGGGATATGACCGGGGTTGAGGGGCGGAAGCGTTCGACGATGGAGCGCACATAGGCGCGGATGCCGGGGCTGGTGAGCAGCACCGGATTTTCGCCCAGCAGCACCTGGCGCTCGAACACCTGGCGCACGGTGGTGATGAATTCCTGCAGCTTCGACGGCGCCATGGCGAGCTGGCGCTCCTCGCCCTCGCCGACGATGCTTTCGGCGAACGCCTGCTCCCACTGCGGGGACAGGGTGATCAGCGGGATGAAGCCGCCATCGTTGGTGAACTCGCTGCTGATCTGGCGGGCCAGGCGCGAGCGCACATGCTCGGTGATGGTGTTGACGTTGCGGGTGACGGCACAGGCTTCCGCCACGCCTTCCAGGATGGTCGGCAGGTCGCGGATGGAGATGCGCTCGCCCAGCAGGTTCTGCAGCACCCGCTGCAACCCGCCGACGCTGATCATGGAGGGGATGACGTCGGCCACCAGCTTCTGGTGGTCCTTGTCCATCTCGTCCAGCAGCTTCTGGGTTTCCGCGTAGGACAGCAGGTCGGCCATCTGGTCGCGGATGGCTTCGGTCATGTGGGTGGTGATGACGGTCTGGCAGTCCACCACGGTGTAGCCCTTGAACAGGGCTTCCTCGCGGTAGGCCGGGTCCATCCACAGGGCGGGCAGGCCGAAGGTGGGCTCGGTGGTGGCTTCGCCGGGCAGGGTGATGCTTTCGCCCCGCGGGTCCATCACCAGAAGGAAGCCGGGGCGCACATCGGCGCGCGCCGCTTCGATTTCCTTGATGCGGATCACGTAGGTGTTGGCCGGGAGCTGCAAATTGTCCTGGATGCGGACGGAGGGCATGACGAAGCCCATCTCCGAGGCGAGCTGCCGGCGCAGGCCCTTGATCTGCTGGGTGAGGCTGGGGCCGCCATCGCTGTGGATCAGCGTCAGCAGGCCGTAGCCCAGTTCCAGGCGGATCTGGTCGATCTGCAAGGCGGTGGCGATGGGCTCCTCGGCAACCGGCGGCGGGCGTTCCGTCTGGTCCTCGATCTTCGCCCGTTCGGCCACCGCCGCGGCTTCCTGGCGGCGCGACGTCTTCCAGGCAAGCCCGCCGGTGATCGCCGCCATGCCGAGGAACGGGATCATGGGAATGCCGGGCAGCAGCGCCAGGCAGACGGTGAGCACCGAGGACACGCCGAGCGCCTTGGGATAGAGCCCGAGCTGGCCGAACACGGCTTCCGACGCGGTGCCGGTGATGCCGGCCTTGGACACCAGCATGCCGGCGGCCACGGACACCACCAGCGCCGGGATCTGGCTGACCAGCCCGTCGCCCACCGTCAGCAGGGTGTAGGTGTTGGCCGCCTCACCCAGCGTCAGCCCCTGCTGGGTGGTGCCGATGACGATGCCGCCGATGATGTTGATAAAGGTGATCAGCAGCCCGGCCACGGCATCGCCGCGCACGAACTTGGCGGCACCGTCCATGGCGCCGAAGAAGTTGCTTTCGTCCTCCAGCGCCTTGCGCCGCTCGCGCGCCTGGGTTTCGTCGATCAGGCCGGCCGACAGGTCGGCGTCGATGGCCATCTGCTTGCCCGGCATGGCGTCCAGGCTGAAGCGCGCCGACACCTCGGCGATGCGGCCCGAGCCCTTGGTGATCACCACGAAGTTCACGATCACCAGGATGCCGAAGACGATGATGCCGATGATGAAGCTGCCGCCCATGACGAAGTTGCCGAAGGCTTCGATCACGTTGCCGGCGGCATCGGTGCCCTCGTGCCCGTCGGCCAGGATCAGGCGCGTGGAGGCCAGGTTGAGGGACAGGCGCAGCATGGTCGCGATCAGCAGGATCGTCGGGAACGAGCTGAACTCCAGCGGCCGGCTGATGAACAGCACGGTCATCAAGATCAGCACGGAAAAGGTGATGGAGATGGAGAGCGCGGCGTCGAGCAGCCAGCTCGGCATCGGCAGGATGAGCACCACCAGAATGGCCACCACGCCCAGCGCCAGCG
>JAGQRL010000252.1:4235-5176 GCA_020425485.1 Rhodospirillaceae bacterium | reverse complement strand
ACCGAATAGGGCGGGAAATTGTAGTGCAGCATGAAGTTTTCGCGGTACTCGCCTTCCAGCGCGTCGATGATCTGCTCGTCCTGGCCGGTGCCCAGCGTGGCGTTCACCAGCGCCTGGGTTTCGCCGCGGGTGAACAGGGCCGAGCCGTGGGCGCGGCGCATGATGCCGACTTCCGCCACGATGGGGCGCACGGTCTTGCCGTCGCGGCCATCGATGCGGGCGCCGCCATCGAGGATGGTGCCGCGCACGATGTCGCTTTCCATGCCCTTCAGCACGCTGTCGGCCACCGACAGGGCTTCGGCGTCGTCGCCCAGCGAGGCGACCGCCTTCTCCTTGGCGGCGGACACGGCCTTGTAGCGATCCTGCTTGATGCGGATGCCGTAGGCCGCCGTCAGGTCGGCCACCGCCCCGGCATCGGCCAGGCGCGTGCGCACCGCGTCCTTGTCCACCGTCGCTTCCGGCGGGGTCCAGGGATCCTTGGCGGCCAGTTCGGCCAGCTCGATGATCGCCTTGATCACCGGCTGGAAGCCGGCATGGCCGAAGGTCACCGCCCCGAGCATCACCTCTTCGGTCAGCTCCTTGGCTTCCGATTCCACCATCATCACGCCGTCCAGCGTGCCGGCGACCACGAGGTCGAGGGTGGAGGTCTTAAGCTGGTCGGTGGTGGGGTTCAGCACATATTCGCCGTCCACCTGGCCCACCCGGGCGGCACCGATGGGGCCGAGGAACGGCAGGCCGGAAATCGTCAGCGCGGCGGACGCACCGATCATCGCCACCACGTCCGGATCGTTCTCCAGGTCGTGGCTCAGCACGGTGCAGATCACCTGCGTTTCGTTGCGGTAGCTCTTGTGGAACAGCGGGCGGATCGGCCGGTCGATGAGGCGGGAGACCAGCGTCTCCTTCTCCGACGGGCGGCCTTCGCGCTTGAAAAAGCCGCCGGG